>VBGO01000093.1 GCA_005882525.1 Chloroflexota bacterium | reverse complement strand
ATCGCGATAGAGGAGATGGTCGCCCACCCACACCGAGTCGAATCCAACCTGCTCGCCCAGTCGCGCCATGGCGTCGATTTCCGGCCAGCGGACTTCGCGCTCCACCTCAGGCAGCTGGAAGCCGACCTTGAGCGGGCGCGTCGGACTAAGCCTGCTTGACCTGGTAGGCCTCGATGACGTCGCCTTCCTGGAAGTCCTGGTAGCCATCGACCCGGATGCCACACTCCAGCCCAGCGACCACTTCCTTGACGTCATCCTTGAATCGCTTAAGCCCGGCGATCTGGCCCTCGTGGATGAGCTTGTTGTCGCGCAGCACCTTGGCCGTCGATCCACTCGTGATCTTGCCGTCCTGCACCCGGGAGCCGGCGATGATGCCGAGCTTCGGGATCTTGATCGGCGTCAGCACGTCGGCGCGGCCTTCCCAGACCTGGACGAAGGTCGGCTCGTAGAGGCCCTGGATGGCCCGCTCGATATCGTTGGTCACGTTGTAGACGACGTCGTAGCTGCGGATGTCGACCTTCTCCCGCTCGGCCGCCTTCTGCGCCAGCGCATCGGCTTTGACGTTGAAGGCGATGACCAGCGCGTTGGAGACCGCCGCCAGCAAGATGTCCGACTCCGTCACCGGACCGACACCCTCGAAGACGATCTTGATCTGGACCTGGGGGTCCTGGATCTTCAACAATGAGCCCTTCAGCGCCTCGACCGAGCCGTTGCTGTCGGCCTTGAGCACCAGGTTAAGGTCCTTGACGGCCCCCTTCCCGAACTGCGCCGAGAGATCGGCCAGGGTGACGCGGCGGGTCTGCGCCAGGGTGGCGACGCGATACTGTTCCGCCCGCTGGCCGGCGATCGTCCGGGCCACCTTCTCGCTGGAGACCACCTGGAAGATGTCGCCGGCGGTGGGGACGTCGGGCAAGCCGGTGACGACAGCCGGCGTCGCCGGTCCCGCTTCCTTCATCTTGCGACCGCGGTCGTCGATCAAGGCGCGGACCTTGCCGAAGATGTGGCCCACCACCAGGTTGTCACCCACGCGAAGCGTGCCACTCTGCACCAGCACGGTCGCCACCGGGCCCCGCCCCTTCTCGAGGTGGGCGTCGATGATCGTGCCGGCCGCCAGCTTGGCCGGGTTGGCCTTGAGGTCCTGGAGGTCGGCGACCAGCAGGATCATCTCGAGCATTTCGGAGATGCCCGTCTTCTGCTTGGCGGAAACCGGCACCATGACCGTCTGTCCACCCCAGTCCTCGGGAACGAGGCCCTGCTCGGAGAGGCCCTGCTTGACCCGGTCCGGGTTGGCGCCTTCCTTGTCGATCTTGTTGATCGCCACCAGGATGGGGACCTGGGCAGCCTTGGCGTGGGAGATGGCCTCGACCGTCTGCGGCATCACGCCGTCGTCGGCGGCCACCACCAGGACGGCGACGTCGGTCACCTGGGCGCCCCGGGCGCGCATGGCGGTAAAGGCCTCGTGGCCCGGCGTGTCGAGAAAGACGATCCGCCGGCCCTTCTCCTCGACGACATAGGCACCGATGCTCTGGGTGATGCCACCGGCTTCGCCCGCCGCCACCTTGGTCTGGCGGACAGCGTCGAGCAGCGAGGTCTTGCCATGGTCGACGTGACCCATGACGGTCACCACCGGCGGACGCGGCTTCAGGTTCTCCGGGGCTTCGCCGTCGACGCTGAAGAGCTCCGACCGCGTGGTCAGCTTGACCTGGGTTCCCTCGCCTTCGCCGACAACCTCCTCGGCGATCGCCGAGTCCATCGCCATCGGGCTGGCCTGGACGCCAAAGCTGTCGGCGACGATAGCGGCCGTATCGAAGTCGATCTGCTGGTTGATGTTCGCCATGACGCCGTTCTTCATCAACTCTTTGATGATGTCGACCGTCTTGACGTCCAGGTACTCCGCCAGCTCCTTTACGGAGAGGGTGGGCGGGAGCTCGACCTTGCCTTCGGCAACCGACCGCTTGGACTCCGTGGCCTGGCTGCCGGCCGCGAACTGGGTGCGCACGGACGCCTCCTGCTCGGGTGTGAGCACGGCCATCGCATGGCGGGGCGCATGCCGCGTCGGGCGCAGGAAGTCGAGGATTTGCCGGGCCTCGACGCCGAGGTCACGGGCGAGTTGCTGAACTTTGATTCCGCGGGTAGTGGTGGCTATGGGTGATCTTTCCTTTGCAATTCAACTGGCAATGATAGCGTGACTGCGCCTTTGCCAGGTGAGGCGCTCAAATCAGTATTCCCTGACGGAGCCGCTCCCAATCGTGGGCCGTGAGGTGCTGCTCGAGGGCCCGATCCAGCGCCCGCCGTTTCTCCGCCTTCTCCCAGCAGCCGCGATCACGGCAGAGATAGGCGCTGCGACCCGCCAACCGGCGCGGGTCGACGATGACGACCCCCTCGACCAGGGCAAGCCGGTGCAGTTCCGAGCGCGCTTTGACCTGACGGCACCCGACGCAGGTGCGAAGCGGCTCAGTCCGCGGCAGCGCGATTTCCCTCCCCCGCCTGCGGGGGAGGGTCAGGGTGGGGGCCCTCTCCTTCCGCCGAGGGCTTGATGTCGATCCGCCAGCCGGTCAGCTTGGCCGCCAGCCGGGCGTTTTGCCCGTCCTTGCCGATCGCCAGGGAGAGCTGGTTTTCTGGAACATGGGCGGTCGCGGTGCGCGATTCCCGGTCGATCTCGACACTCAGGACCTGGGCCGGGCTCAGCGCGTTGGCCACCAGCTGGGACGGCTCGTCGGCCCAGGGGATGATATCGACGCGCTCCGAGCCCAGCTCGCCGACGACGCTGCGGATGCGCACCCCACGCGGACCGACGCAGGCCCCAACCGGATCGATGCCGTCCTGGTTGGCCGAAACCGCCACCTTGCTTCGGACGCCGGGCTCGCGCGCCAGCGCCCGGATCACGACCGCTCCCGAGGTCAATTCCGGGATCTCGAACTCCAGCAGGCGCCGGACGAGCGCCTTGTGGGCGCGTGAGACCACCACCTGCGCCCCGCGGCTCCGCTTGCGCTCCTCGAGCAACAGGACTTTCAGGTGCTGGCCGAGTCGGACCGTCTCCTCCGGAATCTGCTCCTCGGGTGGCAGTACGCCCTCGGCCTTGCCCAGCTCCAGGTAGATGGTGTTGCCGTCGGGGCGTTCCGCGACCCGCTCGACGATGCCGCTCACCATCTCGCCCTTGTGCTCGAGGACATCCTTGAGCACCTGGTCCTTCTCCGCGTCCCGCAGCCGCTGGAACACCACCTGCTTGCTGATCTGGGCGGCCAGCCGCGCGAAATCGTCGGTTGGGAGCGGGACGTCGACCATGTCGCCCAGCGACGCATCCCCGAGCTGGCGGGCCTCCTCCAGGCCGATCTCGGTCGCCGGGTCCGTGACGGCATCCACCACCCGGCGCCGGCCGAAGATCGCGATTTGCGCGGTATCCGGGTCGACATGCACCCGAATGCCCTCCGACGGATTGAAGGCGCGCCGGTATGCGGTGGCCAGCGCCGTCTCCATCAAGGCCAGCAGCGACTGCTTGGAGATCCCCTTTTCTTCCTGGACCTGGTCGAGCGCCTTGAGGAAATCCGACTTGAGCATTAGTGGCGGGAGAGGTCGACCGCCAGCCGGGCGGACAGGATGTCCGCCAGCGGGATCGCCGCGATCTTCTTATGTTTGCCCTCGCCCAGCTGCAGCTCGATCATCTCCTCGGACACCACCGCGATCAGCCGGCCCTCGGCGACCTGCTCGCTCTCACCGAGGCGATAGCGGACATTCGCACGCCGGCCGATGAAGCGCCGGTACTCGTCGAGGTTGCGCAGCGGTCGCTCCGCACCGGGCGACGAAACCTCGAGGTCATAGCGGGTGGGCAATGGATCCGCCTGGTCGAGCAGCGCGCTCAACGATTTGCTGACCCGCTCGCAATCGTCGAGCGTGACGCCTTGTGGCCGGTCGATCTGCACCCGCAGCGTGGTGTGGCCTCCCGATCCCGTCAAGGCCAGATCGTACAACTCGTAACCAAGGAAGTTGAGTGTGGGCTGAAACAACTCGCGGATGCGAGTCAGCTGAGTCGTGGTTGGTGCGGACACCCTTAAAAGAAAAAGGGCCGACGGCCCCGCAGTGCAAGCATCGTATTCACTTGTGCCTGAGTATAGCCCGCTAGCGCGGGTCGAGCCGGCGCCAGACGACGAGCAGCGGGCTCGCATTGAAAATCGATGAGTAGGTTCCGCTGACGATGCCGATCAACAGTGCCAGGGTGAAGCCTTTGATGTTCGTTGGGGAGATCAGAAACAGCGCGACCAGCACGAAGACCACGGTCATCGAGGTGTTCAGCGAGCGGGCGAGCGATTGGATGATGCTCAAGTTGACGTTCTGCTCGAAGGTCAGGCGGCTCGCCTGCCGCAGGTTCTCCCGGATCCGGTCGAAGATAACGATCGTGTCGTGGACTGAGAAACCGATGACCGTGAGGACCGCGGTCACGAACAGGGTATTGATCTCCCCGAGGGGCAGGTTGAAGACCTTGCCCAGGATCGAGTAGACCCCGGTCAGGACGAAGACGTCGTGCAACAGCGCGAGGATGGCGCACACCGCGAACTTGTAGTTGAAGCGGAAGCTGAGGTACATGACGATCAGGATGGACGCGATCGCGATCAGGCCACCCGCTCCGACGACGAGCTCACGGGCGATCGTCGGTCCCACCTGAGCGTAGCTCGACCGGGACGGGTCGAGCGGGAACTTCTTGGCCAAGTCGGCGCGGATCGTCGTCTCCTGCGCCAACGAGAGCGGCTTGGTCGTGACCAGCACGCCGTTCGAGCCGGCCTGCTGCACGGTCGCCTCCACGTTGAAGGTGTCCATCTCCTTCTGGACGGCCGTGGCTTGGACGGGCTTCGTGAAGGCCAGGTTGTACTGGTCGCCGCCGGCGAAGTCGATCCCGAGCCGGAAGCCGAAGACCGCCATCGAGATCATCCCGGGCAGGATGATCGCCAGCGAGAGCAGGAAGTACCAGTTGCGGCGTCCGACGATATTCATTGCAGTCCCTTTACGCCGCCTTGGGCGCCGACACGCCGTAGAACGCCAGCCGGCGGGTCGGCTTGAGGCCGGCAACGATCTGCAGGAACTGCTGGGTGGTGACGATGGCCGAGAACATACTGACCGCCACACCGATCGCGAGCGTGATCGCGAAGCCTTTGATCAGCGGGGCGCCAAAGAAGTACAGGACGAAGCAGGTAATCAGCGTCGAGATGTTGGAATCGCGGATCGCCGGCCAGGCGCGGTGGACGCCGGCTTCCATCGCCGCCCCGAGCGTGCGGCCGGCACGCAGCTCTTCCTTGACACGTTCGAAGATCAGCACGTTGGCGTCGACCGCCATACCGATCGAGAGGATGAAGCCGGCGAGACCCGCGAGTGTCAGCGTGATGCCGAAGAGCTTGAAGATGGCCAGCGCGATGCCGGCATAGAGGAGCAACGCGATGCTGGCCACAACACCCGGCAGCCGGTAGTAGAAGAGCATGAACAGGATGACGATCGCCAATCCAAAGGCACCGGCCAGCAGGCTCAGCTTGACCGTCGAGGCACCCAGGGTGGCGCCCACCTCGGTGGCCGAGGCAATCGAGACGGTGCCCGGCAGGGCACCGGAGCTGAGTTGAATGGCAAGAGCCTGGGCGCTAGCCGGGGTGAAGCCACCGGTGATGATCCCGCTGCCACCGCAGATCTCGCTGATGACGTTGGCGTCCTCGACCAGATCCTTGTCGATGAAGATCGCGAGCTTGTTCTGCGGGTCACCTTGCGGGTGCGTGACGCGGTCGCGCGTGAAGGCACAAAAGAGGTCGCTGCCCTTCGAATTGAAGGAGATGTTGACGTCGGGCAGGTTGGTGGTCTGGTCGGTCGAGCGGCTGGCGTTGGTGATCATGCTGCCGTCGATGCCGGTGAAGACCGGCTTGTAGCCCGGATACTTCTGGGCATCGGTCGGCTTCAGGTCCTGGAGCGTCGCGGCGTCGGGCGTCCCGGGCTCCCACTTAAAGATCCGCAGATACGAGGTCTTGCCCAGGATCTGCTTGGCCTGTTCCAGGTTGACGCCGGGCAGCTCGACGATGATCCGGTTGGCGCCCTCAGGACGAACCACGGACTCGGCGTAGCCGCTGCTGTTCACCCGCCGCTCGATGATCGCCACCGCGATGTTGCGCGCCTCCGGAACGGGTGTGCCGGAACGCACGTTGGTGATTTCCAGTTCAAGGTGTGTCCCGCCCTGAAGGTCCAACCCCTTGTGCACATAGACCTGCTGCTCAAATCCCAGGAATGGGATGGAGAGCGTTGGGATGCCGTGGATCGGGCCGGTTAGCGGCTGGCTGGTCGCCAGCCGGTAGACGTAGGCGAAGCCGTCGATGAAGAGGGCAATCACGGCGACGACGGCAATCAGTGCCAGGAGTCGACGATCGACGCGCATGCGAGGGAAAGTATAGGTGAGCCCCGATGAGAAACTCTTAAAGCCTTACGGGAGTGGCGCGATCGCCCATTGCTCACGCAGGGACGCCATGGTCGGCTCGAGTCTGCCGGTGCCAATGGCCTCGCGGATCTGCGCCACGAGTCGCACCAGCAGCCGCACGTTGTGGATCGACGCCAGCCGGTGGCCGAGGATTTCGCCGGCCATGAAGAGATGGCGAAGGTAGGCTCGAGAGAACCGCCCGCAGGTGTAGCAGTCGCACCCTTCGTCCAGCGGGCTCTGATCCTCGATGAACCGGCGGTTGCGCAGGTTGATCCGGCCGGCCCCGGTCAGGATCGATCCGTTTCGGGCGATCCGGGTGGGCAGCACGCAGTCGAACATGTCGATGCCGCGGGCGATCGCCTCGACGAGGTCGGCGGGCGTGCCGACGCCCATCAAGTAGCGCGGACGCTGACGTGGCAGGATCGCCGTCTGCAGCGAGAGCAAGCGATATGTCAACGCCTTCGGTTCTCCGAGACTCAGCCCGCCGACGCCGAAGCCGTCAAAGGGCAGTTCCCCCAGGACGTTCGCGCTCTCCCGCCGAAGGTCGTCATCGAATCCCCCCTGGACGATGCCAAAGCGCGACTGACCGGGTGCCGCCTCCGCCGCGAGGCAGCGAGCCGCCCAGCGGTGCGTTCGCTCCATGGCCGCGCGGGCCGTCGTGGTGGTTGCCGGCCAGGAGACCGGCTGGTCGAAGGCCATCGCGATGTCGGAGCCGAGCTGGCCCTGGATCGCCATCACGGACTCCGGCGTGAAGCGCTGTTCGCTGCCGTCGAGATGCGAGCGGAAGGTGGCCCCCTCGTCCGAGAGCTTGACCAGGTGATCGAGACTGAACACCTGGAAGCCGCCGCTGTCCGTCAGGATGGCGCCCTCCCAGCCCATGAAGCGGTGCAGACCGCCCAGCCGGGCGATGCGGTCCGCCCCGGGGCGGAGGGCGAGGTGGTAGGTGTTGCCCAGCAGGACCTGCGCCCCCAGCTCCCGGACTTCGTCCGGGGTGAGCGCCTTGACCGTCGCCTGCGTGCCGACCGGCATGAACGCCGGGGTGTCGATCGTGCCGTGGGCGGTCTGCAGGCGCCCCCGCCGAGCCCCACCTTCCTCCGCCACTAGCTCGAAGCTCACGGCGTAATCAACATGCAGTCACCGAAGCTGTAAAAGCGGTAGCGCCGCTGGATCGCCTCCGCATACGCCGCGAGGACCCGCTCGCGCCCCGCGAAGGCGCTGACCAGCATCAGGAGCGTGCTCTTCGGAAGATGAAAGTTCGTGAGCATCGCGTCCACCACCCGAAACCGATAGCCGGGCAGGATCAAGAGTCCCGTCCAACCCTCCCCCGCCTTAACGCCACCCTCGATCACGGCACTCTCCAGCACCCGGACGCAGGTGGTTCCCACCGCGACGACCCGCTTGCCGTGTCGCTTCGTCTCACTGATCGCCAGGGCCGAGGCGTTATCGATTCGGTACCACTCTCGATGGATGGTGTGCTGGGCCGGGTCCTGGACCCGCACCGGCCGAAAGGTGTCCAGACCGACGTGCAGCGTCACAAAGGCCACCTCCACACCGCGCCCGGCGACGGCGGCCAGGAGCTCCGGCGTGAAGTGCAGCCCAGCGGTTGGCGCGGCTGCCGACCCTTCCTCTCGCGCGTAGACCGTCTGATACCGTCCCTGATCGCTCAGCCGTTCCTTGATATACGGCGGCGTCGGCATC
>VBGO01000092.1 GCA_005882525.1 Chloroflexota bacterium | reverse complement strand
TGACCTCCAGCCGGATCCGGTGATTTGACGCGAAGTCCCAGCCGTTGCCCTGGAGCGCGGTGTCCACAGACAGGTTGCCCGGCCCTCCGGTGAATCGGTAGGCTCCGCGGGTGACCAGGGTGCGGGTTCCGTCCCGCGCGACGTCCCACAGCCGCGTGTTGATTTCGGCATCGACGCCGGTGATGGAGACCTCGAGGTGCAGGGCTGGCTGACCGAGCAGCGTGAACCGCCGCGGGACCGCGAACTCCCAGCCATTGGCTGGCGGGACCGTGCCGCGTACGCTGACGCAGGCGCCCTTACCCGCGTGCGCGGCGGCCACGATGATGGGGTCGGTTAGCGGAGCGCTCGGGTCCGCTGTTGCGGAGGTGGTCACTTGCGGCGTGGTCGAGTCGAACACAACTCGGTCGGGCGCGAGGCCGGCCCAATCGGGCTGCGTGTAGATCGTGCCGGCCCGTGGGGCACAGCTGGTCACCTGCGCCGATGCGTCGAGGGCGGCGGCCGGTGAGCCTTTCAGGTAGTGGTCGAGGAAGGCGTTTGCCTGGGCGTTGAGCACACTCCACACGGCCGCCTTGTTCTGCGCAATAGGATGGCCGACGTCGGCAACCGCGAGCTTCACCGGCCAGCCATGGGCGCGCAACTTGTTGACCAGCGAGACGCCCTCGACCTCCGGAAAGAGCTGGTCGGTCCATCCCTGAATGTCGAAGATAGGGACCAGGTCGGTGGTTCGCGCGATCAACTCATCCTGGTAATACGCTGATTTCCACGTCTTCAGCTGCTCGATGGCGGTTGCGACGAGTGGGTCCACCGCCGGATTGTAGGGCTCGCCCGCATTGACGCGGGCGAACCATTCGGTGATGTTGGCCGACGGATCGTGGCACGTTTGGGGACAGTAGTACCCGTTCGGGGCGTTGCCGCTGTAGTAGAAGTACGAAACGTAGCTTTGCTTCTCGATCCCGACTGGGTTCAACCGGTCACCGTCGGGAAGCAGGACTCCGTCGGAGGCGCGACCGTTGGGAAGCAGCGAGTCGACCAGGTCGCTCCATGGGTACTTGGGTACCGCGGCCGCCAGGTGCATCGGCAGCTGACGCCCTGGTGACGTCCAGCTGGTCAGCGTCGCCTGGTCATAGGTGGCCGGGTTGGCCGGGTCCGGAACCGTCGCGACCTGGTCACCCTGCATCGCGAGCAGCAGTGATTGGCCGCCACCGTAGGAGCCACCGGTGACGGCCACCTTCTGTGGATCCACCACGCCGAGATCCGCCAGCAGGCCGGCAAGGTACTGGGTGTCGCGGACCTCGAAACGCCGGTCGGCCAGGTGCATCCAGCCGCGCGCGCACTCGGGGCCCTGCAGCGGTCCCTGCCCGCAGGATCCATGGAAGCCCCGGGCCGTGTAGGTGAGGACGGCATAGCCCTGCGACGCGAACCAGAAATTGTTGTAGTGGTCTTTGTCCGGATTGCTGTTGCTGGCGCTGGTGGACTCCCACTCCGTCTTTTGATTGGCGTAGCCATGCAGCATGACGATCAACGGCCGCGGGACCACCGGGCCGGCGGGGAGCGTCAGGTCGATGTCGAGCGGGACACCGTCCCAGGAGGGCAGCTTTGCGCTGCAGACGATGGGTGCCGCCGCGGAAGCCTGGTTGCAGGAGAAACCGGTGGGTAGCGACGATTGAGCGGATGCTGGAACCAGGCCGACCAGCGCAGGCAAAGGCACCAGTACCGACAGCCACCGCATCCCAAGATGGGTTTACCGCATCGCGTTCGGCTCGCGCAACTCGCCCTATTCGCCTTTCCAGCTGGGCTTGCGCTTTTCGGCGAAGGCGGCCAGCTGCCACCACGCTCCAGCGCAAGTGCGCTTTCCAGCGGCATTTCGACGCCCTGCTTCGCCGCCAGCTTTATCTCACCGATGGCCACCGTCGGTCCGCCGGCGAGCGCGGCGGCGAAGGCGACGGCCTCGGGGCGCAGCCGGTCGGGCGCCACCAGCCGATCGACGACGCCCAGTCCAGCGGCCGACGCCGGATCGAGCGGTTTGCCGGTGAGCAGCAGTTCCATCGCCTTCTGGCGGCCGATCAGCCGCGGCAAACGCTGCGTGCCGCCGTTGCCGGGCAATAGGCCGAGCGTCACTTCGGGCACGCCGAGCCGGTAGTCGCCTTCTGCGGCAAACCGGAAGTCGGCAGCCAGCGAGATCTCCAGACCGCCACCCAGGCAATGGCCGCCGATGGCCGCGATGAAGACTTTTGGCGTGCGCTCCATCTTGAGCAGCACTTCATGCATATGCAGGATCGTCATCGCCCGCGCCTTGGGGGTGACGGTGCGGAACATGCCGATGTCGGCGCCGGCACTGAAGAACTTGGGCAGGTCCGAGATCAGGACGGCGGCCCCGATCGATTCATCGAAGCGGATCTCATCGATGGCGGCATTCAGGTCGTCGATGAATCCACGGTCGTAGGAATTGGCCGGCGGGCGGTTCAGATGAATCAGTGCGACCCCATCGGGTTCCTTGCTGACCGACACAACCTTTGTTGAGGTGGTCGCTTGCTCCATCGATCCCTCCTTTGTGTACCCTGAAGTCTAGTTCCGCACGCAATCTGGAGGGATACCGAGGCCATGAGCACGATGGTGATTGACGGCAAGCCGGCGACGGCGCGTTCCGGCGCGACCGTGGAGATCCGAGACCCGGCGACGGGCGAGCTGGTCGACAAGGTCCCGCAGGCGGGCGTCGAGGAAACCCGGCAGGCGGTCGACGCCGCCCACAAGGCCTTTCGCGCCTGGGCGGACATGCTGCCTCACCAGCGATTCCAGATCCTGATGAAAGGCGCGGCGCTCGCTCGGCAGCACCTCGATGAGGTGGCGTCCCTGTTGACGCGCGAGCAGGGTAAGCCGCTGCGTGATTCCAAGATCGAGGCCCAGCGCTTCGTGGAGAACATCGAGTTCTACGCCGCCATCGCCGCCTCAGGTGCGATCCGCGGCAAACACGTCCAGCTCTCGGTGCCGGGGGCGTTCGGCCTGGTGGTTCGCCGGCCGCTCGGAGTAGTCGGCGCCATCATTCCCTGGAACTTCCCGCTGACCCTGCTGGCGAACAAGATCGCGCCGGCGCTGGCGGTCGGCAACACGGTGGTGGCCAAGCCGGCCAGCACCACGCCGCTCTCCACCATCCGGCTGGTGGAGCTGATGAACGAGGGCGGGCTGCCGCCGGGCGTGCTCAATGTCGTGGTCGGTCCCGGGGCCGTGGTAGGCCAGGAGCTGATCAAGAATCCCAAGGTTCGCAAGATCGGCTTCACCGGGGAAACGCAGACCGGCAAGCAGGTGATGTCCGAGGCGGCCTCCGACTTGAAGCACGTCACGCTCGAGCTGGGTGGCAGCGATCCGGCCATCGTCTGCGACGACGCCGACATCGAGATGGCCGGCAAGGCGATCGCCATCGGGCGCTTCTTCAATTGCGGCCAGGCCTGCCTGGCGGTCAAACGGGTCTTCGTCCACGAGGCGGTCGCCGACCAGCTGATCGAGAAGGTCACCGCCCGGGCGAAGCGACTCAAGGTCGCGCCTGGGTCCGATTCATCCGCGCAGATGGGGCCGATGCACAGCGCCGGCGGACGCGAGGAGATCGAGGCCCAGTTGAAAGACGCCGTCGATCGGGGCGCCCGGGTCCTGGCCGGCGGCAACCGGCTGCGCGGCGAGCCGTTCGATCGCGGCTTCTTTTTCGAGCCGACCGTCATTACTGACGTCCCGCCGGATGCGCGGGTCTGGCGCGAGGAAACGTTCGGGCCGTTGCTGCCGATCGCCCGCGTCAAGAGCCTCGATGAGGCGATCGAGCGCGCGAACGACTCCGAATTCGGGCTTGGATCGTCCGTGTTTACCCGCGACATCAAGAAGGCGCAGCAGACGATCGACCGGCTCGACGTCGGCTACAGCTGGATCAACCAGGTCAACCTGGTCGCCTACGACGAGCTACCGTTCGGCGGCACCAAGCACAGTGGGTTCGGCAAAGAGCACGGGGTCGAGGTGCTGGACTTCTACACCGAAGAGAAGAGCGTCATCATGGGAGGCGTCTAGCGGCCGGCGACCTGCTCGAAACGCGGGCTGAAGGCGTCCTCACCCTCCGGCTGAACCGGCCGGACGCCCGCAACGCGCTGACTCCGTCGATGGTGCGGGCTCTGCATCTCGCGCTGGCTCGGGCCCGGGACGACCCTAAGACAAAGGCCGTGATCCTGTCGGGAACCGGTGACAGCTTCAGCGCCGGGGCTGATTTGAAAGGGTTCGTCTCTGGGCGTCCGCCGCTCGACCAGGCACTCGAGCGGCGCGAGCTGGGCGGCCTGCTCCTGCTGATCGATGCCTATCCCAAGCCGCTGGTGGCGGCCATCAACGGCGACGCGCTGGGCGCCGGCCTGGGGTTGGCCGCGGCTTGCCACCTGGCGGTCGCGGTCGAGCCGGCTCGGTTCGGCCTTCCCGGAGTTCGGCTCGGCATCATGCCGATGACGGTCATGCCGGCGGTCTTTCGGAGCCTGCCGCGGAAGCTCGGCCTCGAGCTGATGCTGACCGGCCGGCTGATGTCCTCGGCTGAGGCCGCTGGCCAGGGGCTGGTAAACCGTGTGGTCCGTGCCGCCGAGTTGGAGCCGGCCGCCGCCGCCCTCGCCCGGTCCGCCTCGAACAGTCCGGGACTCCCGATTGGGTCTAACAACCCTCTAACAATTCCGGAGTAGGTATAGTTTTCAGGCATCGAGACGGACCTCCCGCGGGGAGAAACATGTATGGAAGGATGGGAGTATGCATAGAGGAATTGGAGGAATGCGTGCCTTGCGGTCGCTCGCGATCGTCGGGGCAATCGGGATCGTGGTCGCCGCCTGCGGTACGGCGAGCAACAACAACCAGGGAACGCAGCTCGCCGCAGACCAGACGTTACGTTTTCCGCTGAATGACGACATCGGCACCTTCGACCCGGCCCAGCTCGATGCCGCGGTCGACGCAGCCTTTGCCAACAACATCTTCGACGGGCTGCTGAAGTTCGACGACAACCTCAATATCGTGCCCGACATCGCCAAAGAGGTTCCGACCACATCCAACGGCGGGGTCAGTTCGGACGGAATGACCTATACCTTCAAACTTCGCAACGACGTCAAATTTTCCAACGGGGACAAGGTCACGGCCAAGGATTTCATTTATTCTTGGAGCCGGGGTGCCAAGGCGCAAGGCACCTATGCCTCGGACCTTGACCACGTCGTTGGCTATAAGGAAGTCAAAGCCAAGACTGCGACCACCCTCAGCGGCCTGACCGCTCCCGACGATTACACCCTCAAGGTTCAGCTGACCGAACCAGCCGGGTTCTTCCTAACCGAGGTCGCGTTCTTCACCGCTGTTACCGGCGTCGTCAGCGAGAAGGCGGTCACGGCCGGAGGCGAGGACACCTGGTGGACCAAGCCGGAGACCCTGATCGGCACCGGTCCCTACAAGATGAGCGCTCGCACGCCCAAGCAGTCGCTCGACTTCGTTCCCGTCGACAATTGGTGGGGCTCACCGAAGCCCGTTCTCAAGAAGATCCACGTCGACATCATCGCCGACCTCTCCTCCGCCATTGCCAAGTACGACCAGAACGGCTTTGACAACGTCGGCTTTGGCGACATGAACGGTAACATCCCGCCGGAGGACATCCTGCGGATCAAGGCTGGTCCGAAGGCGAGCGAGTTGAAGTTCATTCCCAAGACCCGCACGACCTGGGTGGGCTACAACTTCAAGAAGGGCCCGTTCGCGGGAGCCGCGGGCAAAGACCTGCGCAAGGCCTTCTCACTGGCCATCGATCGCGCCAAACTCGTCGACGTCGCCTGCAGCCATGGGATCACCTGCGCTCCAGCGACCGGCGGCCTGATCAGCAAGGGCCTCAAGGGGTACCTGGGCGACAACGCGGACCCACTGGCCAAGTTCGATGCGGCCACTGCGAAGCAGTTGCTGCAGAGCGCCGACCCAAACAAGACCAAGACCAAGGGCCTGGTCTACCAGTACAATCCGGGCGCCTTCAACAAGGCGATTGCGGAAAATCTGCAGTCGCAGTGGCAGGACAACCTGGGCATCAAGGTCGACCTCGCCACCACAGAGCGCCAGACCTTCTTCCAGCGGCGAACCAAGGTCGAGTACATCATCTTCCGGCATAGCTGGCAGGCCGACTATGACCACCCGCAGGACTGGTTCGATAACCTGTTCGTCACGGACGCGGGCAATAGCGGCACCGGCTATTCCAACACGCAGGTGGACTCGCTGGTCAAGGGCGCGGACGTCAAGAAGACCGAAGACGCCATTGCCGACTACAAGGCAGCGTCAAAGCTGATGATCGACGACGCGGCCTACGCGCCGCTCGTCTATGGCGTGGGCGTCTTTTTGACCAAGCCGTATGTCAAGGGCCCGCAGCCCAACGCCTTCAACGACCCCTACTGGAACGAACTTTCGATCGCCTCACACTAGCCTGACACTGGAGAGACGCCCCGACTTTGGGGGCGTCTCTCCGGCCTATAGTTGACCCAATGCTGTCGCGAAGGGCGCTGATCTACATCGGCGAGCGGCTAGTGCTGATCGCTTTTACCGTCGTGGCGGTGTCGTCCATTGTGTTCGTCGGCGTGCATCAGCTTCCAGGAAACGCCTTCCTCAGCGATCGCCGCATCGATGCGGCCGCGCAGGCGGCCCTGCTGCACCATTACCACCTGGACATCCCGCTCTTTGATCAGTACCGGCTGTTTGTGTCGGGCATCTTCCGTGGCGACCTGGGTGAGTCGCTCGTCAACCGGGGCATTCCCATCACGCCCCTGCTCCTGCGGGAGGCGTCCGTGAGCCTCGAGGTCGGAGCAACAGCCCTGCTCTTCACCATCGGGCTCGGGATGGTTCTGGGCGTGATCGCCGCCATCCGTCAGAACACCTGGATCGATTACCTGGCGACCACCGCCTCCGTCATCGGCTACAGCATTCCAAACTTCGTCACCGCCTCCGTGCTGGTGCTCGTTTTCGCCGTCTATCTCTATAACTGGACCGGCGGCACCATCTACTACGAGGTTGGATGGGACGGCACCTATGGCAAGCTGGGCCAGATCTTCATTCCGGCGTTCGCCCTTGGTTTTCCCTACGCCAGCATCGTGGCCCGGCTCACTCGAGCCAGCATGCTCGAAGTTCTGAAGCAGGACTACGTGCGGACGGCCCGAGCCAAGGGGCTGACGGACCGAATCGTGATCATTCGGCACGCGCTGCGGAATGCCCTGATTCCGGTTGTGACCATCCTCGGTCCGTTAACCATCGGCATCATCACCGGCAGCGTGGTCATCGAAAACATCTTCGGCATCCCGGGTCTGGGAAAGGAATTTGTCAACAGCATCCTGTCGCGTGACTACAACATCGTGATCGGCGTCTTCACCTTCTATGCGGCGGCGATCGGCGTCGCGAACCTACTGGTCGACCTGCTCTATACCGCAATCGATCCCCGGATTCGGTACTGAGGAGCCGGGACAATGGCCACCGCTCCCGGCGTCGCCACCCCCGACGAATACGTTGGCGCGACCATCGTCCGCGAGCAGACCAACCTATGGGCGGACGCCTGGCGCCGGCTGAAGCGCAATCGCCTGGCCCTGGTTAGCACGATCCTTCTGTGCGGGCTTGTTCTGGTGGCACTCGTCTCCCTGTTCTGGACGCCCTATCCGATCTGGCGGCAGGGCGTCGCCAGTACCTACCAGACACCAAATTCGCATTTTCTCCTGGGCGCCGACGCAGCAGGCCGGGATATTGTGAGCCGGCTCATGGTGGGAGCCCAGATCTCACTGGAGGTGGGTGTCGGGACGCAGATCGTAGTGGCCCTCATCGGTATCACCATCGGCCTGATCGCCGGCTATTTCCGCGGTTGGCTGGATGGGATCTTCTCCACCCTGATCAACATCTTCTACGGCATCCCGGACCTGCTCGTTGCCCTCCTACTTGTTTTGCTGCTGGGGCGTGGCCTGGACAAGATCATCTTCGCGATCGCTGCGACCCGATGGATGGACATGGCCCGACTGGTCCGAGGCCAGACCCTGGCCTTGCGCGAGCGTGAGTTCGTCGAGGCAGCCCGCGCCAGTGGCACCCGGCCCAACAAGATCCTCTCCCGCCACATCCTGCCCAATGCGCTGGGCCCCATCATCGTCCAGGCCACCTTCGGGATCCCGCAGGCCATCCTGTTCGAGGCCTTCTTGAGCTTTCTCGGCCTGGGCGTCCAGCCGCCCACTCCCTCCTGGGGCGCCATGGCCGCCGACGGCTTCCACGCGCTGCGCATCGCCCCCCACATCGTGCTGGCTCCGGCGATCGCGCTCTCCCTGACGCTGATGGCCTTCAACTTCCTCGGTGACGGTCTTCGCGACGCGCTCGACCCGAGGCAGAAACGGTGACGGCGCCGGTCCTGCAGGTCAAGGACCTCAAAACCCAGTTCTTCACCGACGACGGCGTGGTCAAGGCGGTCGACGGGGTCAGTTTCGACCTGCATCCAGGCGAGACACTCGGTATCGTCGGCGAGTCGGGCTGCGGGAAGAGCGTGACGGCGCTTTCAATTCTCCGGCTTGTCCAGGAGCCGGGCCGCATCACGCAGGGCCAGATCATCTTCAAAGGGTCCGACATCGTGACCATGCCCGATGACGATGTCCGTGATATCCGTGGCAAGGACATCGCAATGATCTTCCAGGATCCACTGAGCAGCCTTAACCCCGTGCTTCAAGTGGGTTTTCAGATCGAGGAGGCCATGGAGGCCCACCAGAAGATACCTGGCAAAATTGCGTTGAGCCGCGCGGTGCAGCTGCTCAAGCAGGTCCGCATTCCCGCCGCGGAAACCCGCGTGCGCGATTACCCGCATCAGTTCAGCGGTGGTATGCGGCAGCGGGCGATGATCGCGATGGGCCTGGCCAACAAGCCATCGATCCTGATCGCCGACGAACCGACCACCGCCCTGGACGTCACGGTACAGGCCCAGATCCTCGAGTTGCTTCGTGACCTCAATGAGGAGACGAGGACGGCGATCATCCTCATCACGCACAACATGGGGGTAGTCGCCGGGCTCTGCAAGCGGGTCCTCGTCATGTACGCCGGGCGCATCGTCGAGCAGGGGCCGGTCGACCAGATCTTCAAGGACCCCCAGCACCCCTACACCTGGTCGCTCCTGCAGTCCATCCCGCGGCTTGACGCGGATCGCAAAGACCGGCTGCTCTCGATCGAGGGCCTACCGCCGGACCTGATCAAACCACCGCCCGGCTGCCGCTTTCACCCTCGCTGCCGGTTCAGGATCGAACGCTGCTTCCACGATGATCCAGCCCTGATGGACGTCGGCCCGGACCAGGATGCCGCGTGCTGGGTCACGATGCGCCGAGCTCTGGCAACCGATGGCGAAGCGCATGCCTGACCGGCCGCCGCTGCTGCAGGCCGAGGAAGTCGTCAAGCATTTCCCGGCAGGCCTCGGCGCCAGCGTCAAGGCGGTCGAACGGGTCAACTTTGAGATTTATCCCGGCGAGACCGTCGGGCTGGTGGGCGAATCGGGTTGCGGAAAGTCGACGCTCGGCCGGCTCATCACTCAATTGTTGCCGGTCACCTCCGGAAACATCTTCTTCGAGGGCGTGGATTTGACCAAGCTGGGTGGCGAGAAGCTCCGCCAGAAGCGGCGGGAGCTGCAGATGATCTTCCAGGATCCCTATTCATCGCTGAATCCACGAATGACGGTAGGCGACATCATCGCGGAACCGCTCGAAAACTTTGGTCTGTTGCGCGGCCGAGCCAAGGACAAACGGGTGCAGGAACTGCTGAAAATCGTCGGCCTCAATCCTTACTTCAATAACCGTTATCCCCACGAGTTCAGCGGCGGCCAGCGGCAGCGCATCGGGATCGCCCGAGCCCTTGCCCTGCGGCCGAAGCTGATCGTGGCGGACGAGCCGATCTCCGCCCTCGATGTCTCGATCCAGGCCCAGATCATCAATCTGATGGAGGACCTGCAGAAGGAGTTCCAGCTCACGTATCTCTTCATCGCCCATGACCTCTCGGTGGTGCGGCACATCAGCGACCGGGTGATGGT
>VBGO01000054.1 GCA_005882525.1 Chloroflexota bacterium | reverse complement strand
CCTGGACCGCAGCTGCCAGGCTTCATCGGCTGGAGGGCGGGCAGGGTGCTGCCCAGGAACCCGCCGTTCTCTGTCTGCCACCAGGTATCGACGATCGCGGCCTCGCGCTTCCCGACGCTGTTGTAATACCAGCGCCAGACTTCAGGCTCGATCGGTTCCCCGACGGTGGTCATGTGCTTGAAGTGGTAGTTGTACTTCTTGGGTTCGTCGGGCCCCAGCTTGCGCAGCATGCGGATCGTCGTCGGCGCCGTGTGGAAGATATTGACCCCCAGCCGCTCGGCGATTCGCCAGGGACGGCCGGCATCCGGATACGTAGGTACGCCCTCGTACATGACGCTGGTGGCCGCCAGCGTCAGTGGACCGTAGACGATGTACGAGTGGCCGGTGATCCAGCCGATGTCGGCGAAGCACCAGTAGGTGTCCTCCGGATGGATGTCCTGGTAGTACTTTGAGGTTCCGGCAACGTATGACAGATAGCCGCCCGTACTATGCTGGGCGCCCTTGGGCTTGGCCGTGGTACCGCTCGTATACATCAGGAACAGCGGTGCCTCGGCTGGCATCGACACCGGCTCGACGATTTTTCCGCGATAGTCGGCGAGCACCTCGTCCACGAAGAAGTCACGTCCCTTGACCATCTCCGTCTTGGACGAGTACTTTCCGGCATGCCGCCGCCAGACGAGGACCTTGTCGACTTCGGCCCCCTCCTTCCGGGCGGCGGCGATCGCCTCTTCAGCCTTGACCTTGTGGTCTAACAGCTCCCCATTCCGGTAGTAGGCATCCATGGTGATCAGCACCCGGCTCCCGGAGTCGGCGATTCGACCACCACAGGCCGCGCCGCTGAAGCCGCCGAACACCTCGGAATGGATCACGCCAAGGCGCGCGCAGGCGAGCATGGAGACTGGAAGGTCAGGGACCATCGGCAGGTGGAAGGTCACCCGGTCACCCTGCTTGAGCCCACAGAAGTCTCGGAGCAGTGCAGCGAACTCATTGACACGCTTGTAGAGCTCCTGGTAGGTGATTGCCTGCGTGACCTGGTCCTCCGGCTCAGGGACCCAGATGAACGCGGCCTTGTCGCGGTATTTCGCCAGGTGGCGATCCACACAGTTATATGAGGCGTTCAACCGTCCGCCGACAAACCACTTCCAAAAGGGTGCATTGCTGGTGTCGAGGGTGGTGTGCCAGTACTTATCCCAGGTGAGGAGATCCGCGTACTCCTTGAAGCATTCAGGGAAATTCTCCTCCTTGAACCGGTCGAAAATAGCCGGGTCGCTGGCATTGGCCTGGCCAATGAATTTCGCGGGCGGGACGAAGTACTCCTCTTCTCGCCAGTGGACCGCGATCTGGGCTTCGGATACTTCGACTTCCTGCGCCGCGTTCATTACCTCATCGGTTTTGATCGTCATCGCCTCATCTAGCCTCCTCGTTGATTGGTTCAGGGTCGCCTCCTGCTTTCCTTCCACACCGGCTGCCCCACCCACGCCATCGGGCGGGCGAACAGGCTGTTGATGACGTCCGCACCCGACGTGTACCAGGCGACGATCGCCGTGATGATCCCCATGTAACCGCCGGCCTGGATCAGCTGGGTATTGCCCGCAAAGAACCCGAGGGCCAGCAGGGCCTCGGTCACCTCGAGCGTCAGGAAGACGCCGAAGACGGCGGTGTTGATGCGGGTGGCGCAGAACATCATGTAGGTGTTGAAGATAAAGAAGGCGAACAGAAACCACCCGAGCGAAACTTCCACGTCGTCGGCCTTGAGTTTCCCGAAAAGTCCGAAGGCGAGGTATGTGCCGAGCGCAAGCCAGAAGGCGCCGTAGGTCGAGAAGGCGGTCGCGGCGAACGCGTTTCGATTTCTGAAGGCCCACATCCCGGCCATGAATTGCGCCAGGCCGCCGTAGAAGATCGCCAAGCCGATCACGACCGCGTTGGAGTGGTCGCCAAAGCCAAACAGGTTCGCGTTGTGGGCACTCAGGACGAAGGTCGTGAGCGCAAAGGCTGCCAGCCCAAGCGGCCCCGGGTCAGCAACGACCGGCGGGATCGCGGGTGCGGGCCTCATGTCCTGTGCCATAGATCACTACTCCTATCTAGTCGTTGTTGGCTAAACCGAGCGAACTCGTCCGTGACCACGATCACGGCGCATGAGGGCAATGCCCGGAACGCGCCAGCCGCGAGGGGTAGTCCGTTGCTTCCACCATCCCCTGCCGCGAGATCGATGCAAGCTCATCCTAGCGCAGCCGCGTCAACGCACGGAACAGGGCGCTTGCGGGCGGACGGCCTCCAGCCAGCCCCGCCTCCCATCGACATCGACCGAATCCCGGTACGATTCCCTCTCCCGAGCCCGAAGAGGCCGCCCGCCTGAGGGGGACGATACGAGCGTCCCCGGCGGGTGTCAAGGCGCCGGATTCAGACGTGTCGCACCTGATAGGGCAGGAATGGGCGGTGAGAGGTTCGAACTCCCGACATTCTGCGTGTAAAGCATCGCTACCGAAAACCCTTTATTCGATCTCAGCCAGCCTCGAACCGGGCTAATTCAGCGTCTAAGGTGTACCCGTCCGGGCCGGCTGGAGGCCGCTACCTATGTAGATGCGCACCCGCGCTTCGGCCTTCTTTGTGAGGTTCGAATCCTCCGACCCTCCTAGTCTCCCCCATTCTGAATGCTGGCCCAGCGCAAGCCCACCATAAAGGGATTAGTCTTGCTCGAAGCGCCGGAGATTGGGCCGCTTAATTTCTGACATGAGGAGCCGTCGGTGCCACTCAGACGATATCTCTCACTTCTGAGGCTTTACCGGGCGAAAGACAAGTCTGTCGATCAGGTATGGCGCGCCATTCTGACCGATGACTATCCCCCTTTGCGCTATGGCCGGCGGCTCATTGGTCTCCTACCGTCCGCGCGTCGTTGCAAGAATTGCAGTGCGCCGTTTGACGGCATTACTGCGCCACTCTTCCGCCTGGTGGGAAGGGCGCAATTCGAAAGGAATCCTCGATTCTGCGGGTGGTGACTGGAGTTCTGTCGGACGCACCCGGGAGGTGCGGAGGTCGAGCTCTCAATGCTCTTCGCTGACGTACGGGGATCGACCACCATGGCCGAACGGATGAGCGGCGAGGAATTCAATCGGATTATGAACCGGTTTTATGCGACTGCGACGGACGTGCTGATCCGCAGCGACGCCATGATCGATAAGCTTGTGGGCGACGAGGTCATCGGCCTCTACTTGCCGCTCTTTTCCGGTCGACAGCACGCGCGCCGAGCCGTGCAAGCTGCCCGGGAACTCTTGAGGGCGTGCGGCCATGGCGACGTGGGTGGACCCTGGATCCCGGTCGGCATTGGCGTTCATACCGGCATCGCCTATGTCGGCACCGTGAAGGGCGCCCAGAACACCGTCACCGATTTCACCGCACTCGGCGATAACGTCAACATCACCGCCCGCCTAGCGTCGGCCGCCGGCGTCGGAGAGGCGCTGGTCAGCGACGCCGCCTGGGCCGCGGCTGAAGTTGCGCTGCCCGATGCGGAGGCGCGCCGCCTCCTGCTCAAGGGCAAGCAGGAGGCGGTGTCGGTACGCGTGCTCACGACGGGGCTGGTAGATCCGGCCGTAGATTCCTAGCAGACTCGGCTTCCCGGGTGGGAGATACGGCCCGCCCTCCCTTGATAACATGCTCCGCGTGAAGCGCTGGAGCAGCGTGCTCATCGCGCTCGGTGCTTTGCTCACCGCATTCGTCCTCGGGCCGGTGATGCTCATCGAGGCGGGCAGCCTGCCGACGCTCGACTCGAGCTACATCCTGATGATGTGGGTTCCGGCCGGGCTCGCAGTCGTGCCCCTCTTCTATCAGCGATCCCGCGGGCTGGATCTACCAGGCGTCGTAGTCGTGCTGCTTGCTGGCGTCGTCATCAGCACGATCCCGTTCTGGGGACCGAATCTCGATCCGGCCATGAAGATGCCGCTGGATTGGATCGGCACGATCCTCGCGCATTACGTGGCGGGCTCGATCGTGTTGCTCGGCGGAGTGCTCCAACTGCGCGCGCTCGCGTCAGGACGCTCGGAGCCGCTTCCGGGCTAGTCGTCCACGGTCGCGACGGCGCACACCTGGCGCAAGGTGAAATCTGGGCGGTGAGAGGTTCGAACTCCCGACATTCTGCGTGTAAGGCAGACGCTCTACCAGCTGAGCTAACCGCCCGCGGCGACTAATTATGCAACGTGGGCGGCGACCGTCTCCAGCATCGCGAAGCGCTCGCTGAAGTGCGCGATCACTCGGTCCTCGACCTCGGTCATGGCCGGCGCGCGGCCCAGCTCGACCGCCATCGAGGTCACCCCCTTATCCGAAATTCCGCAGGGCAGGATGTGCTTGAAAAGGCTGAGGTCGGTGGCCACATTGAGCGCAAAGCCGTGCGTCGTGACGCCCTGCGAGACCTTGACCCCGATGGCCGCGATCTTACGGTCGCCGATCCAGACGCCGGTGTAACCCGGCAGACGACCGGCCGCGATCCCGAAATCAGCCAGCACACCGATCAGGCACTCCTCCAGATTGCGGAGGTAGAAGCCGACGTCGGGCCGCGGGCCCAGATCGACGATGGGATACCCGACGAGCTGCCCGGGGCCGTGGTAGGTGACGTCGCCACCGCGGTCGACGTCGAGACAGGTGATACCGCGTGCTGCGAGTTCGGCCTCGTCAAGAAAGACGTGGTCGCGGGTCCCACTCCGGCCGATCGTGTAGGTGTGAGGATGCTCGAGCAGGATGAGGGTGTCGGCTGCGAGGCCCGCGCGGCGGGCATCCGCCAGACCGTTCTGGAAGGACCAGGCCTCCTCATAAGGGACGCGCCCGAGGCGGCGGAATTCCACGGTCAGCTCGCGGCGGCCCGGGTGGGGACCTGGCTGGCCGCGTGGTAGGAGCTGCGCACCAGCGGGCCGGACTCTACGTGGCGGAAGCCAAGCTTGAGCGCCTCGACCTTCAGGGCGGCGAACTCGGCTGGGGTGACGTAGCGCGCGATCGGCAGATGGTTGGCGGTCGGCCGCAGGTACTGTCCGACCGTAAGGATCTCGACGTCATGCGCGCGCAGGTCGCGGAAGACCTGGATCACCTCGTCGATCTCCTCCCCCAGGCCGAGCATGATCCCCGACTTGGTGAAGACGGTGGCGTCCATCCGCTTGGCCCGCTGCAACAGCTCCAGGGAGCGGGGGTAGCGGCCCTTAGGCCGAACCTGCGGATAGAGGCTGGGCACCGTCTCGATGTTGTGGTTGAGGATGTCTGGACGGGCCTGCATTACGGTGGCGAGCGCCGCCTCGTCGCCCATGAAGTCGGGGATCAGCACCTCAATGCCGCAGTGCGGGATCCGCTGCCGGATCTGCCGGATGGTGCCGGCGAAGATGGCGGCACCGCCGTCCTGGAGCTCGTCGCGGTTCACCGAGGTGATGACCGCGTGCTTGAGGCCCATCCGCTCGACCGCTTCCGCGACCCGCACCGGCTCGCCGAGGTCGAGCACGGTGGGCCGGCCGGTCTTGACGGCACAGAAGCCGCAGGCGCGCGTGCAGGTATCGCCCAGGATCATAAAGGTGGCGGTGCGGGCCTCCCAGCACTCGCCGATGTTGGGGCAGCGGGCCTCTTCGCACACCGTGTGCAGCTCGAGGCCGCGCATGATCCCTTTCAGCTCGGCGTAGTTCCCCCCGCCGGGTAGCCGCACGCGCAGCCATTCCGGCCGCCGGGTGTCGACCGGCACCACGGCGTTACGCTTCGAGCGTCCGTAGAACTTGATCGGCGCGACGTCAGCCATGTGTTCTAAGTATCCCAGAGGTCGGGATTTTCAGCCCCCCACCCCAACCCTCCCCCGCAAGGGAGGAGGGAGCAGCCAGGGTTCAGTACAGCGGGACCTGCTCGGAGAAGCCCTCCAGCCAGCGGCGGACGCCCTGCAGGAAGCGGGCGGCGGAGACCCCATCCAGCACGCGATGGTCGAAGCTCAGGCAGAGGTTCATCATCGATCGGACCGCGATGGCGTCCCCCTCGACGACCACCGGCCGCTTGACGATCGCGTCCATCGCCAGGATGCCCGCCTGCGGCGGCGCAATGATCGAATAGGACAAGATCGTCCCGAAGGTCCCCGGGTTGTTGACCGTGAAGGTCGCCCCCTGGACGTCGGGGATCCCGAGCTTCCCGGCGCGCGCCCGCGTGGCCAGGTCGTCGGTGACCTTTGCCAGCCCGGCGATCGACATGCGGTCGGCCTGGTGAATGACGGGGACGATCAGGCCGTCGTCGACGGAAACCGCGACGCCGACGTTGATGTCCTTGTGCAGGACGACACCCTGGTCGCTCCAGCTCGCGTTCAGCACCGGCACGGCCTTCAGTCCCTCGACCACCGCCTTGACGATGATCGGGACGAAGGTCAGGTCGATCCCCTCGCGCTGCTTGAAACTTTCCTTGACCTTCTGCCGGAAGCGCACGACGCTGGTCATATCGACTTCGGCCACCGTCCAGGCGTGCGGAATCGTCTGCTTGCTTTTCAGCATGTTGCTGGCAATCGCGCGCCGCATCGGGCTGAGCGGGATCGTGGTGCCCGGCGTTGGGGCGGGCGTCGCCGCCGCCGGGGGAGCCGCCTTTGGCCGCTGCTCGCCGTTGGCGGTCGCCGGCTGTGCCCGTTTGGCGACGTATTCCTCGATGTCTTTCTTGCTGATGCGCCCCGCGATGCCCGAACCCGTGATGCCGGCGAGCTCGGCATCGCTGATCCGGTGCTCTTCGATCAGGGCGCGGACCGCGGGCGAGAGGCGCGTGCGGCTTTCAGACCCCCCACCCTGACCCTCCCCCGCCAGGGGGGAGGGAACTCGTTGCGCACCCGCAGGGGGCGAGGAAACTGCCGCACCCGCGGCCGCGGGGGCTGGCGGGGTGGCGGCGGCCGTCGCGGGGACCGATTCCTCGATGATCGCGATCTCGGTGCCGACGGTGACCGTGGCGCCCTCCTGGACCTTGATCTCCTTCAGCACCCCGGCGAGCGGCGCCGGAACCTCGGCGTTGACCTTGTCGGTGATGATCTCGACCAGGCCCTCGTATTTCTTCACCTGATCGCCGGGCTTCTTCAACCATTTCGAGATGGTGCCTTCGGTGATCGACTCACCGAGCTGCGGCATCTTGACCGAGGCCATCAGCCCGTCATCTAGTAGGCGGCCAGTTCCCGGGCCTTGACGAGGATCTTCTCGACGCTGGGCATGAACGCTTCTTCCAGGACCTGGTTGAAGGGCATGGCGGGTACGTCCGGACCGGTGAACCGCATCACCGGGGCGTCGAGCGCATCAAAGGCGTTCTCCATGATGATCGCCATGACCTCGGCGGCGATCCCGGCAAAGCGCGTATCTTCGTGAACCACCAGTACTTTGCCGGTCTTGCGCGCGGTGTCGACGATGGCTGCCTGATCGATCGGCTTGATGGTGCGCAGGTCGAGCACCTCCGCCGAGATCCCATCCGCCGCCAGCTTCTCCGCCACCTCCAGGCAGTAGGTCAGCATCAACCCGTAGGCGATCAAGCTGAGGTCCGTCCCTTCCCGTTTGATGTCGGCCTTCCCGATCGGGACCACCCGATCGCCTTCCGGAACCTCCCCCTTGACCAGCCGGTAGGTCCGCTTGTGCTCGAGGTAGAGGACCGGATCGGGATCGCGGATGGCGGCCTTCAGCAAGCCCTTGGCGTCGGCCGGCGTCCCCGGGGCGACGACCTTGAGCCCCGGAATGTGCGCGAAGGTCGCCTCGATACTCTGTGAGTGGTAGAGCGCGCCGTGGACGCCGCCGCCCCAGGGGGCGCGGATCACCATCGGCAGGTTGAAGTCCCCCGCCGTCCGGTAACAGAAGCGCGCCGCCTCTTCGATGATCTGGTTCATCGCCGGCGCGATGAAATCGGCAAACTGGATCTCGGCGATCGGCCGCATGCCGTTGACCGCGGCGCCGATCGCGACGCCGACGATGCAGGACTCCGCGAGCGGCGAGTCGATCACCCGAAGCTCGCCGTATTTCTTGTAGAGGCCGTCGCTGGCCAAAAAGACGCCGCCGCGATTGCCGACGTCTTCCCCGATCAGAAAGACGCTCGGATCACGCGCCATCTCCTCATCCATGCCCTCGCGGATCGCCTCGATGACGGTCTTGACCGCCATCAGGCCTGCGGCTCCTGCTTGTAGACGAACGTGGTCAGGTCGTCCGGCGTCGGATCCGGCGCCTGCTCGGCGTAGTCAGTTGCCTCGTCGACCTGCTGATTGACCCGTTCGGTGATCGCGTCCTCGGCCGCGTCCGTCAGGGTTCCGGCCTCGCGCAGGTATCTCGCGTAGCGTTGGATCGGATCCTTCTGCCGCCAGGTCGCCACCTCGTCCGGCTGCCGGTAGCGCTTGTCGTCATCGTCACTGGAGTGGGCGGTGAACCGATAGGTCTTGGCCTCGATCAGGGTCGGCCCCTCACCGCGCCGAGCCCGCTCGACCGCCTGCCGAGTCACCTCGTAGCAGGCGAGCACGTCGTTGCCGTCGACCACCACCCCGGGGAATCCGTAGCCGGCCGCACGGTCGGCAAGGTCCTGGATGGCCATCTGGCGCGACTGCGGCACCGAGATCGCATAGCCGTTGTTCTCGCAGACGAAGATCAACCCCAGCTTGTGGATGCCGGCGAAGTTCATCGCCTCGTGGGTGTCACCCTGGCTGGCGCTCCCCTCGCCGAAGTAGACGGCCGTGACAGCATCCTCCTTCCGTTGCTTGGAGGCGAGCGCCAACCCCGCGGCGTGCAGCAACTGGGTCGCCACCGGGCTGCCGCCGGTCAGGATGTGACTCGTCCGGCTGCCGGTAGCGCTTGTCGTCATCGTCACTGGAGTGGGCGGTGAACCGATAGGTCTTGGCCTCGATCAGGGTCGGCCCCTCACCGCGCCGAGCCCGCTCGACCGCCTGCCGAGTCACCTCGTAGCAGGCGAGCACGTCGTTGCCGTCGACCACCACCCCGGGGAATCCGTAGCCGGCCGCGCGGTCGGCGAGGTCCTGGATGGCCATCTGGCGCGACTGCGGCACCGAGATCGCATAGCCGTTGTTCTCGCAGACGAAGATCAACCCCAGCTTGTGGATGCCGGCGAAGTTCATCGCCTCGTGGGTGTCACCCTGGCTGGCGCTCCCCTCGCCGAAGTAGACGGCCGTGACAGCATCCTCCTTCCGTTGCTTGGAGGCGAGCGCCAACCCCGCGGCGTGCAGCAACTGGGTCGCCACCGGGCTGCCGCCGGTCAGGATGTGAAGCCGCCGGCTGCCGAAGTGTCCGGGCATTTGCCGACCGGCGCTATTCGGATCCTCACGCCGGGCAAAGAAGGAGAGCATCTGGTCCCTGGCCGTCATCCCAAACCAGAGGATGACGCCGGCGTCGCGGTAGTAGGGCGCCACCCAGTCGCTGCCGGGACGCAACGCCGCCGCCGTGCCGACCTGGGCGCCTTCCTGCCCCTGGCAGGAGATGACGAAGGGCGCCCGACCCTGGCGGTTGATCAGCCACATGCGCTCGTCGACGGCACGGGCGAGGCGCATCACCTCGTAGATCCGGAGGGCTTGCTCGTCGCTCAACCCCAGCGACCGGTGGCGGCTGCGGCCCCCCTTAGCTTCGACCTCCGTCGTCTTCAGGGCCATCGGCTAGATGTGGATCGCGACGCCGTCGACGGCCAGCGCGGCCTCCTTGACGGACTCCGAGACGGTCGGATGCGGAGCGATGCTGGCCCCGATCTCGAAGGGCGTTGATTCGAGCAGCTTGGCCAGCGCCGTCTCGGCGATCAGCTCGGTGGCATTGGGGCCCAGAATGAAAACCCCGACCAGCTCATCCGACTCCTCATCGCTGATGATCTTCACGAAGCCCTCGGTCTCACCGAGGATGACGGACTTGGCATTGCCGGCGAGTGGGAACTTGCCGACCTTGACCTTGAGGCCCTGGTCGCGCGCCTGCTTCTCCGACAAGCCCAGGCTGGCGACCTGCGGGTAACTGTAGGTGGCACGCGGCACCCGGTTGTAATCGAGCGGCTTGGGATTCTTGCCAGCGATGTGCTCCATGATGTGTTCGCCTTCGTAGTAGGCGACGTGCGCCAGCAGGAAGTTGCCGATCACGTCACCGGCGGCGTAAACATTCGGGTGCCCGGTGCGGTAATGCTCGTCGGTCTTGATGTAGCCCTTCTCGAGCTGGATGTCGAGCTTTTCTAGGCCGAAGCCGTCGGTGATCCCCTCACGACCGACGGCGACCAACATCCGCTCGCCCTCGATGGTCTGCGTTTGATCGCCGGTCTTTACCGAGACCGTCATCTTGCCGTTCGCCTGTTTCAGGCTCTCCGGCTGGACCTGCGCGCCGGTGAGCACCTTGATGCCGCGCTTGCCGAGAACCTTGGCCAGCTGCTGGCCGACCTCCGCGTCCTCGAGCGGGAGCAAGGTGGGGAGGAACTCGACGAGCGTCACGTCGGCGCCGTAGCCGTTGTAGACGCAGGCAAACTCCGTCCCCACCGCGCCGGCGCCCACGATCACGATCGATTTCGGCATGGCTTCGAGGTTGACCGCGTGGTCGCTGTTGATGACCCGATCGCCATCCATCTTCAGCCCGGGCAGCGACTTGGGACGCGAGCCGGTGGCGACCAGGAGGTTGCGCGCGTTGACCGCCTGCCCGCTGTCCTTGACAGTCACGGTGTGCTCGGATTCGATGATGCCCTCACCTTTGATCACCGTCACCTTGTTCTTCTTCAGCAGGAACTCGACGCCGTGCCAGAGCTGGTCGACGACCGCCTGCTTGCGCTTCAGGACCGCCGGCCAATCGACCTGCAGGCCGTCGGTTTTCAGGCCGAGTGCGCCGGCCGTATGGATCTGATGCGCCAGCTCGGACGAATGGAGAAACGACTTGGTTGGGATGCACCCCCGGTGCAGGCAGGTGCCCCCCACCTTCTCCTTCTCGATGACCGCGACCTTGAGCCCCAATTGGGCTCCACGGATGGCACCGACATACCCGGCGGAGCCGCCGCCGATGACGGCTACGTCAAACGCCTCATCGGGCATACGAAACGATTGTAGCGACCATCATTCGGGTCGCCTAAGCCTCCAGCATGGCGAGCGCGGCGGTCAGCTGCAGGTCCTTGGCGAAGCTGTTGGGTGCCTGCTCCACCGAATACTCGTCCGCGGCACTCGGCAAGGTCACTATCTTGTCCGGGGTGATGCCGGTCTTTTCGATCGAGTGGCGATTGGGGGTCAGCCACTCGGCGATCGTCAGGTGCAGGTCACTGTTGTCGCGCAGCCGGAAGTCTTGCTGGACCGAGCCCTTACCGAAGGTTTTGACGCCGACCAGCTTGCCACGGTTATGGTCTTTGATGGCTCCGGCGGTGATCTCCGAGGCGCTCGCCGAATTCTCGTTCACCAGGACGACCAGCGAATTGCCGTACGCGCGGCCGTTGCCGGTGACCTTTCGCACATCTTGCTTGCCGGCGCGTTCGACCAGGATCGTGCTGGTCCCCTGGCTGACGAACTCGCTGATGACGTCGTTGGCCGCATCGACATATCCGCCAGGGTTGTCCCGCAGGTCGAGCAGGATCAGGTTGACCGACCCCTTGAGGTTGTTTTTGAGCGCCTGGTCGAACTCGGTGGCCGTCCGGCTGCCAAAGTCGAAGATTCGGATATAGAGGACCCGGCTGTCGAAGATATGGGTGGCGACGCTGGGCACGTTGATCTCCTGACGGGTCAGATTGAACGTCAGCGTCTGACCGTTGCGGCTGACCTGGACCTGGACCTGGGTATTGGCCTTGCCCCGGATGTGCTTGACGGCGTCATCGGCCGTCCACCCCTTGGTGCTCTGGCCGTCCACGGCGGTGATGACGTCACCGGCTTTGAGGCCGGCTTTCTCCGCCGGGGTGGTGGGCAGGACGCCCGCGATCAGAATCTGGTCACCCTTCTGCTCCACCGACGCGCCGATGCCGGCGAATTGCCCGTTGAGGAAGCTCAGGTTCGACTGATATTCCTGCGCCGTCAGGTAGCGGGAGAACTGGTCGCCCAATGCGCCGACCATTCCAGCGGCGGCGCCCTCGGTGAGCTTGACCGCGTCCGCATTGGGCTTGACGTAATGCTGCTGGATGGTGGTGAAGACTTCGTCGAGCGCGCGGTAATCGACATTGGACTTGGGGGGCGTATAGAAGAGCAACGCCTTCGCCCAGTCGGGGGCATACCCGCCCCACTGGAACTCGGCGAGGCCGCCGGCGTAGAACGCGCCGATCGCGATGGCGAGCATGACCGCGATGTTCTTGAGTCGAGGCATTAGAGGATTATCGCCCCGCTTCGGAGAATCAGGCGCCGGCGACGGCGGCCGGGGATCGATCACGAAACCGGGAGGTAGGCCAGCGGGTCGACGGGTGTGCCGGCCAGGTCGATCTCAAAGTGGAGATGCGGGCCGGTGGAGTTGCCGGTGCTGCCCTCGTATCCGATCACGGTGTCTTTGTCGACCTGCGCCCCATCACCGACCGCCCAGCTGGAGAGGTGCCCGTACAGCGTGGTAAACCCGCCGGCGTGCACCATCACCACGTAGCGGCCGTAGCCGCACAGCCCGCCGCCCCAGCCGCAGCCCATGGTGAAGTTATGAACGATCCCACCGTCGGCGGCATGGACCGGGGTGCCGTAATCATTTGCAAGATCGATGCCACTGTGGAAGTGGTGGCTGGGGCAACTGGGATCGTAGGGCTCGAACGGATAGCTGGTGCAGCCGAAGCCCTGCGTGATGACGCCGTCGATCGGCCACTTCCACTTGCCCGATGACCGCGCCCGGAAGCTTTCATGGATCAGGGACGCGATCTGCGCTTGCAAAGCGGCGCGCTGCGCTTGCATGTCGGCCAGCATCCGCTGAAACTGCGCCTCGATGGCGGCGATCTGTTGCTGACGGGCGGCCCGCTGGTCCCGCACCGCCTGCAGCTGCGCCTTTTGGTCCTGGATCTGCTTGACGACCCGCGCCTGCTCGGCCTGCTTGGCTTCGAGGTCGGCCTTCATGGCCTCGATCGCCGCGCGCTGCTTCTGCAGCTCCGCCACCTGGCGGCGGTCTTCCCGGACGATATCGTTGAAAAAGAAGATCCGATTCATCAGGTCGGTGAAGTTCGCGGCCGAGAAGACGAGCTCGATGCCGCTGACCTGGCCGCTCTTGTACATGATGCGCATCCGGTGGCCGAAATCCGCGATCTCTCGCTTGAGCTCCGCCTGCTTGAGCGCCAGCTGCTCCTTTGCCTGGTCGACCTGCTGGCCGAGCACGACCAGCTTCGCCGTCTCCTGGTCGATCTGCGCCTGAACCGTCCGGAGTTGGGCATCGAGGGCGGCGATCTGGCTCTGCAGCACGCGCTGTTGCTCGAGGAGCTGGCGAATCTGCGTCTTGGTGGCGACGATCTGCCCGTTGAGACCTTGCAGCTGGTGTTGCTTGTCGTAGATCGAGTCGGAAACCGTGCTCAGCAGCACGATAGTCAGGATCGCAATCGCGATCCCCGCCTGGAGGCGAGCCGACCTCACTGCTTGAGGAACCGCCTTACACCCAGATAGCTCCCAACACTTCCTAGCAGCAGGCCGAAGGCGAGCATCGCCGCCAGCACGACCCGCAGGTAATAGGGGTCAAAGGCGAGCGGCACGAAGATCAGCACGCTTTGCAGGTTGACAACCGCCGGCCGGTAGCCGAAGCCGACGATCAGCACCGCCACCACCGCCCCGACCATGCCCACGATCAGGCCTTCGACGATGAAGGGCCAGCGCACGAACCAGTCGGTGGCGCCGACCAGCTTCATCACCTCGATTTCCTTTCGCCGCAGATAAATGGCGGTCCGGATGGTGAGCATGATGATGAACACCGACAGACCGGTCAACCCGATGATGAGGACCAGCCCAGCAATGCCAGCCACCCGAGCCAGCAGGATGATCTTGTCGATGACATTGGGTTCGTAGTTCGTGGCGGGCGACTTGTCGACCAGCGGTGAGGTCCGGACCTCCTGATCGATCGCCGCCAGGTCACGAATGTCCCTGACCGTCACGTCGAGGCTGGCCGGCAGTGGGTTGGTGCCCAGCGTATCGATCACGCTCGGGTCTAACGCCGGCAACTGGCGAAACCTTGCCATCGCCTGGTCCTTGGACACGTAGGTGACGTTCGTCACCCGCGGGTCACTCTCGAGGTGCAGTTTGAAGTCCATGGCGCTGCTGAGCGGCGTGCTATCCGCGAGGTAGACCGAGATCGCGCTCGCCTTGGTTTTCTCGAGGGCCACGATCTGGTCGAGCGAGTGCAGCACGAGCAAGAGGGCGCCGAGCGCGAGCAGTACGACCCAAACGATGAGCACGCTCGCGATGCTGACCGCGGCATTGCGCCAGAAGTTCTGCCAGGCACTGCTGAAGGCGAAGTCAATGCGATTCCAGAGCCGGTGCATGGTACCCTCCCGCATCTTCGTCTCTGACAATTTCCCCGCCTTCGATCGCCACCACCCGGCGCCGCATGACATCGACGATCTCCCGGTTGTGGGTCGCCATCATGACGGTGGTGCCCCGCGCATTGATTTGCAGCAGCAGCTGGATGATTTCCCACGAGGTCGCCGGGTCCAGGTTTCCGGTGGGCTCATCGGCAAGAAAAATCAGCGGGTCATGAACCAGGGCCCGGGCGATCGCCACCCGCTGCTGCTCGCCGCCCGAGAGCTGGTCCGGAAACTTGTTCTCCTTCCCTTCCAACCCCACGATGCTCAGCACTTCCTCCACCTTCGGCTTGAGGTGGCGCAGGGCGCCCTCGGTCACGCGCAGCGCGAAGGCGACGTTCTGGAAGACGGTCAGATTGGGCAGCAGCTTGAAATCCTGGAACACCATCCCGATCTTCCGGCGCAAGTACGGGAGGTGCCGCCGCTTCAGGCGGCTCAGGTCCTGTCCTTCGACGTTGATGGTGCCGGCGGTCACCTTCTCTTCGCGGATCAGAAGCCGGACCAGCGTCGACTTCCCGGCACCGCTCGGGCCCACGAGGAAGACGAAGTCCTGCTTGGGGATCACGAGGGTGACGTCGCGCAGCGCCACGGTGCCGTTCGGGTAGGTCTTGTGCACGCCCTGCAGGCTGATCTGCGGGACGGCCGGGATTATCGTGGCCACGCGCGCCTTTCCGGGCAGCGTCGTCCGTGTGGGCTGGATCGTGATTGTTGCTGGCACGAGAACAAATCCATTACGAGAGCCGGTGCCACGACGGGCTGGGCCCCTGCGGGCCGAATAACTCGGGAAGTATAGGGCATCTCGTCGCGCATTGCTGCGTCATTTCACTCCCTGTCCAAAGTCGCGCGGGACTCGCTCTTTATACTCAGGTCAATGCCGAATGCGGCCGCGCCCATGGTCCTGGTGGAGCGGGGCGAGGTCGACGAGGGAATCCTGCGGGGCCATCTGGCCGCCTGCGACCCCAACGGCGGCATGGTGGCAACTGGCGGGGACCCCGACCGCCGGACCTACTTCCGCTCCTGTGCCAAGCCGCTCCAGGCGATCGCCAGCCTTCGCTCCGGGATCGTGGCGCGCTTTGGCCTCACCAGCGAGCACGTCGCCATCATGTGCGCCTCCCACAATGGGGAGCCGCGCCACGTCGCGGTGGTCCGCGACCTGCTGGCTCACGCCGGCGTGGAGGAGTCGGCGCTGCAGTGCGGCGCACACTGGCCCTACTACGAGCCGGCCGCCAGCGCCGTCCGCTGCCAGATGCCGGAGCCGATCGCCGTCTTCAACAACTGCTCGGGCAAGCACAGCGGGATGCTCGCCGCCGGTCGCGTCCTGGAGGCGCCACTTAAGACATACCTGGAAACGTCGCATCCCATCCAGCAGCGCATCCGCGAGGTGGTCGAGGAATTTTCCGGTTGCCGGGATGCCGACATCGTCTACGGCATCGATGGCTGCAGCGCCCCCAACGCCGCCGTGCCGCTGTCCGCCATGGCGCGCAGTTTTGCCGGACTGGTGACCTCGAACGACGCGGCGGCCCGGACGGCGGTCGAGGCGATGACCACACACCCCTACCTGGTCGGCGGGACGGCGCGTTTCGACACGGCGCTGATGGAGACTACCCGGGGCCGGCTGTTGGCCAAAGGGGGTGCCGCTGGTGCGCACTGTACCGCCGACCGGCGGTCGGGCCGCGGCCTTGCCCTCAAACTGGAAAGTGGGGACGGGACCTGGATCTCGGTTGCGGTGATGGCGGCCCTTTCCCAGCTGGGTTGGCTGGAGGCGGGTGAGCGGCAGGCCCTCGAGCGTTTCGCCCATCCGACGCTGAAAAACCACAAGGGCCTCGAGGTGGGCCGCGTCCGCCCGCTGCTCGAGCTCTCGTCCGTCAACGTAACGGCCGTGTAACGCCGGGCGTGACTGGCCCGTTTCGCCGGTTATATCGCCGTGCGGCGATTGCTGGGTTGGCCCGATGCGCGCCAGCTTGCCCTCAGCGGCCTGATCGGCATCCTGCTGGCCTTCTACGCCTGGCGCTTCCTGCTGCCCCTGCTGGGCCCGCCGGCGCCCCGTGCAGACGACTTCCAGGACTACCTCTTCGCCGCCCGGCAGATCACCACCGGTGGCGACCCCTACGCCGATTTCATCCGGACCCACGTGCCGTGGGACTGGTCGCTGAGCAGTGGGTATCTCTACCCGCCGGCCTTCGCCGTGCTGCTTATCCCGTTCACCTGGCTGTCGAACGACCTCGCCGTCCGGATCTGGCTGTTCGTGATCCAGGCCGCGGTCCTGGCCAGCGTGCTGATCATCTATCGGATGATCGGCCGGCCGAACCGGGCGGAGCTACTCGCCCTGGTGGCGGTGCTGACGACCTTCTTCCCGCTGGCCAACACGGTCATGGCGGGGACGATGAACTCGCTGCTCCTGCTCTTGCTGACGGCGGCCTGGGCCGGCTGGCACCGCCGGCGCGACGCCGCCAGCGGCGTGCTCGTCGGCGCCGCGGCGGTCTTCAAGCTCTTCCCGGCGGCCCTCCTCCCCTACCTCGCCTGGCGCCGGCACTGGACGCTGCTCGCCGCGGCGACTCTGACCGGACTGGGCGGACTGGCGCTCGGCCTGGCGGTCACGGGACTCGACCACAACCTCTATTACTTCCGCGAGATGCTCCCCCACCTGGCCGCGGGCACCGGCTATCGAGAAAACCAGTCGCTGGCCGGGGTCGCCGCCCGGCTCTGCGATCCCAACACCGCAAACGCCGGCGGGAGCGCCGGCTGGTGCGGCCGCCTGATCGACTGGCCGGCCGTCCTGGTGCTGCTCGCCATCGTGCTGCGGGCCAGCTCGCGGGCGTCACGGTCGCGGCTCGAGTTCGCACTGGCGGTGACCGCCCTGCCATTGATCAGCAGCGTCACCTGGAGCTTTCCCCTGGTGGTCCTGATCCTGCCGATCGTGCTGCTCGTCCGCCAGGCGCTCGCCGGCCTGATGTCGCGCGCCCAAATCCGGGCCCTGCTGGCGGCCTGGATCTGCTTCTCGGCGGCGCCCGCCATTCATTACCTGCTGGTCGTCTACCCCCTCCCCCATTGGGTTGGTCCCCTCGACCTGATCCCGCAGGCCGCCACCCGGCTGTCGAGCGAGGCCTATGTCATCGGCACCATCCTCGTCTTCGCCAGCGTCTGGGTCGCGCTACGCAACGAGCGGCGGCCGACGACGGCGACGGTGCCGGCCCTCGCCGCCTGAGTCGTTCGACCGGCACCGTCCCTATGCTGTGGTAAGCCGGCGAGGTGCAACCGGCATCCCCAAGGGAGCCCACCCTGGCCAAACTGACCTACTCGGCGATCACGTCGCTCGACGAATACGTCGCGGACGAGCACGGCAACTTCGACTGGGCGGCGCCGGACGAGGAGGTGCACGCGTTCGTCAACGACCTCGAGCGGCCGATCGGCACCTATCTCTACGGGCGGCGGATGTACGAGGTGATGGCGGCATGGGAGCGTCCGGACACGATCGCCGGCCAGCCGGCCGTGGCGCAGGATTTCGCGAAGATATGGCAGGCGGCCGACAAGGTCGTCTACTCCGGGACGCTGCAGACGGTATCCAGCGCCCGGACGCGGATCGAGCGAACCTTCGACGCCGACACGGTCCGGCAGATGAAAGCGCGGGCGGGACGGGATATCTCGGTGGGCGGTCCCGACCTCGCCGCCCAGGCGATCAAGGTCGGGTTGGTCGACGAGTACCACCTGTTCCTCACACCCGTCCTGGTGGGAGCCGGCAAGCCGGCCCTCCCCGACGGTGTCCGCCTCAAGCTCGAGCTGCTGGACGAACGCCGTTTCGGCAACGGCGTGGTTCACCTCCACTACCGTACCCGGACGTGACGCCGGGTTAGGCCGCCTTCCCTTCCCGGCCGGCGTCGAGGCGCAGGTACGCCTCCATGAAGGTGTCCAGGTCGCCGTCGAGCACCGCCTGAACGTTACCGGTCTCAACCCCGGTGCGGTGGTCCTTCACCAGCGTGTAGGGGTGCAGCACGTAGCTGCGGATCTGGCTGCCCCACTCGTTCGATTGATGCTCGCCTTTCAGCTCCTGCCGCTGCTCCGAGCGCTGCTGCTCGCGCAGCGCCACCAGCCGCGAGCGCAGCACCTTGAGCGCCATGTCGCGGTTCTTGATCTGGGAGCGCTCGTTCTGGCAGGTGACGATGATGCCGGTCGGCAGGTGCGTCATGCGGACCGCCGACGAGGTCTTGTTGACGTGCTGCCCGCCCGCTCCGCTCGATCGGTAGACGTCGACCTTGAGGTCCTCGGGCCGGATCTCGATATCCCCGGCATCCTCGATCTCGGGGATGACCTCGACCAGCGCGAAGGAGGTGTGACGCCGGTGCGCCTGGTCGTAGGGTGAGAGCCGGACCAGCCGGTGCACGCCGCGGTCCGCCCGCAACCAGCCGAAGGCACGTTTGCCCGAGATCCGCACGGTCACGCTCTTGTAGCCGGCTTCCTCACCCGGCGCCTCGTCCAGGATCTCGGCGTGCATCTTGTGGCGCTCCGCCCAGCGCAGGTACATCCGCAGCAGCATGTCGGTCCAGTCCTGGGAGTCGGTGCCGCCCGCCCCGGCGTGGATGCTGACCAGCGCCGGGTGCTCGGCGTATGGATTGGCGAAGAGCAGGTCAACCTCCTGCCGGCTGACATCTTTGTCGAGGGACTCCAGGTCCTGCCGCAGCGTGCCTTCGATGTGCCCGTCGCCCTCGGCAATCGCCATCTCGGCGAGGCCGATCACGTCTCGGGCGCGCGCCTCCAGCTTTCGCCAGACCGACACCTCGTCGCGAAGGCCTTTGGCCTCCTGGGCGAGCCGCTGCGCCCGCGGTGGATCCTGCCAGAGGTCGGGATCGCTTAGTTCTTTCTGGAGCGCGCTGAGCCGCTCGTCCTTACTGGGAATGTCAAAGATGCTCCTGAAGCTGGAGGATCTTCTTGAGCAAGTCGTTCGCGGATTCGATGATCTCGTCCATGGTTAATGCCCGTGGCAGTTCTTGAACCGCTTGCCGCTGCCGCAGGGGCAGATGTCGTTGCGGCCGACGCCGGCAAAGTTGAGCGACTGCGGCCGGCGGAATGCCGGCCGGGCGGCGGGCGCGGCGGCGGCGGCCTTGGGCGCTGTGGGCGGCTGCGCCACGTCCTCCGGCCGCACCGGGTTGGCCGCGGCAGCGGCCTTCGCTGGGTCAGCCTTGCCGGCTGGGGTGGTGGTCGACTTTTTCTTACTCATCTCGGCGGTCCATCTTACCGCCCGTGGCACTTCTTGTATTTCTTGCCGCTGCCGCACCAGCAGGGATCGTTGCGCCCCAGCTTGGTTCCGGCGGGCACCGGCGCCGTCGCACGCCCACCGTTGGGGCTCGCCGGTCGCGGCGGCGACGCCGGGGGATTGGCCATGGCGGGCGGGGGCGGCGGCTCCCTGGTCAACTGCACCCGGTAGATGGTGGAGGCGATGTCGAACTGGATGTCGTTGAGCAGCTCCTGAAACGCCTGGAAGGCTTCGTTCTTGTACTCGACCAGGGGGTCTTTCTGGCCGAAGGCGCGTAAGCCGATGCCCTCCTTGAACTGCTCCATCATGGTCAAGTAGCTGACCCACTTGCTGTCGATGGTCCGCAGCACGATCAACTGCTCGATCTTCCGCATCATCTCCGGGGAGACCTCCGCCTCTTTCGCCTCGTAAGCGGCGTCGGCATATTGCATCAGGCGATCGACCGCCGCTTCCTTCGTTTCGCCGAATTCGTCAGGCGCGATCTCACCGATGGGCGGTAACGGAAAGACGGCGCCCAGCTGGCCGTGAAGCCCCTCGAGGTCCCAGTTGTCCGGGTGCCGTGACTCGCAATGCTGGTTGACGGCGTCTTCGACCGTCTTGCGGATCCATCCCTGGACCTGCTCGCGGAGATCGGCGCCGTCGAGAACTTTGCGACGTTCGCCGTAGATGATCTCGCGCTGCTTGTTCATGACGTCGTCGTACTCGACGAGGTAGCGCCGCGCGTCGAAGTTGTGGCCCTCGACCTTGGTCTGTGCGCCCTCGATCTGTCGCGAGACCAGGCGCGATTCGATCGGCTCGTCGTCGGCGACCCGGAGCATGTTCATCATGCCCTTGATCCGCTCGCCGCCAAAGATCCGCATCAGGTCGTCATCCAGCGCCAGGAAAAACCGGGAGGAGCCGGGGTCGCCCTGGCGGCCGGCGCGGCCGCGAAGCTGGTTGTCGATCCGGCGGCTCTCATGCCGCTCGGTGCCGACGATGTGCAGGCCCCCGCCGTCGGCCACCCCGGGGCCGAGCACGATGTCGGTGCCTCGGCCGGCCATGTTGGTGGCGATCGTGACGGCTCCTGGCTGGCCGGCATTGGCGACGATCAAGGCTTCCCGCTCGTGCTGTTTGGCGTTGAGCACCTCGTGCCGGACGCCGCGCTTTTCCAGCAGCCGGGCCAGGCGCTCGGACTTCTCGACCGAGACGGTGCCGACCAGGACCGGGCGGCCGGCGCCGGCCACCTCCTGGATCTCATCGGCGACCGCCTTGAACTTGGCGTCCTCGGTCTTGTAGATGAGGTCCGCGTGATCGTCCCTGATCATCGGTTTGTGGGTGGGGATCACGACCACCTGCAGCTTGTAAATCTTGTCGAACTCCTCGGCCTCGGTGACCGCCGTCCCGGTCATCCCGGCGAGTTTCGCATAGAGACGGAAATAGTTCTGATAGGTGATGGTGGCCAGCGTCTGTGTTTCCTGCTGGACCTTGACGCCCTCTTTGGCCTCCACCGCCTGGTGCAGGCCGTCGGACCAGCGGCGACCCGGTTGCTGCCGGCCGGTGAACTCGTCGACGATGATCACCTCGCCGTCTTTCACCAGGTAGTCGCGGTCGCGCTTGAAGAGCGTGTAGGCCTTGAGCGCCTGATTGATCTGGTGCGCCTCGGCGACATGCTCCAGTTCGTAGACGTTCTTGATCCCGGTCCAGCGCTCGATCTTCGCGATCCCGTCCTCGGTCAGGGCGGCCGACTTCGTTTTTTCGTCGACCGTGTAGTCCTCCGCCGACAACCGGGGGATCAACTTGGCGTACTGGTAGTACTTCTCGGTCGACTCCTGGGCCTGGCCCGAGATGATCAAGGGAGTCCGGGCCTCGTCGATCAGAATGCTGTCCACCTCGTCGACGATGGCGAAGTTCAGGCCACGCTGGACGCATTGCGAGAGGTCGACCGACATGTTGTCGCGCAGGAAGTCGAAACCGAACTCGCTGTTCGTGCCGTAGGTGATGTCCGCCTGGTAGGCCTCGGCCCGGCTGATCGGGCGCAGGTGCTGCAGCCGCGGATCCGGGTGGGTCTCGTCCAGGAAGTCGGGATCGTAGAGCAAGGACATCTCGTGGCCGATGACGGCGACCGTCATCCCCAGGGCGTGGTAGATGGGCGCGTTCCATCCGGCGTCACGCCGGGCCAGGTAGTCGTTGACCGTGATCAGGTGGGCGCCCTTGCTCTCCAGGGCATTGAGGTAGAGCGGCAGCACCGCGACCAGGGTCTTGCCCTCGCCGGTCTTCATCTCGGCGATCTTTCCCTGGTGGAGGACCATGCCGCCGACCATCTGGACATCGAAGGGGCGCAGCCCGATGGTTCGGCGCGACGCTTCCCGGACCACGGCAAAGGCTTCGGCCAGCACGTCGTCGAGCAGCTCGCCCTGCTCCAGCCGCTGGCGAAACTCGGCGGTCTTCGCCTTCAGCTCATCGTCGGTGAGCTTTTCGATCAGCGGCTCGAACTCGTTCATGTCGGCGACCCGCTCGAGGTGCCGCTTGACCTCGCGCGCGTTGGGATCGCCTAAGACTTTGGTAAGAACGCTCATGGATTACACGCTATTCCGCAACCAGTAAGCATACCCGCACGTCGGCGGCCGAAACTGGTCCGCCCGTGGGTTAGCGGAGATCCGCCTCCAGCAGGCCCAGTAGGCCGTCGTGGCGGCGGTAGAGCAGGTTGAGCTCCTGGCTGTCCTCGTTAAGGAAGAGGAAAAATGCATGACCCAGCTCGGTCATCTGCTCGCGGGCCTGGCCCTCGGTCATCGGCCTCATCTTGAAGCGCTTGATCTTGGCGATGCCGTTGGGCCGCACCGCCGTCGTGGCCGCCGCCGGTTGGCTGGCCGCCGGCTTGGTCCGGCGATGGTCCTTGAGCTTCTCCTTGTGCTGCCGGATCTGCCGGTCCATCTTGTCGATGACGAGGTCTACAGCCTCGTTCATGTGCTCGGCGGATTGGACCGCCTTCAGGATATTGCCGGTGCGGCCGGTCACATGGACAGTGAGCTCGGCGACCTTCATCGTCTCAAGGCTCTTGTTCTTCTCGGTGCCAAGCTCCATCCGGGCCTGGAGGATGTGGTCGAAATGACGGGTCAGTTTTTCGAGCTTGCCCTGTGCGTAGGCTTTCACCTGGGGGTCGGCCGCGGACTTCTTGGCCTGGATCAAGATCTCCATGGCTGCCTCCCAACGCGAGATCTAGGCCGAGTATACCCGCAAGCCGTGGCGCGGCGGTTACTTCGTGGGCCGCTCGTTGGCGCGCCGGTCGGGGAAGACCCGCGCCAGTTCCGCCGGGATCGGTACGCCGGCGGCGAACAGCTTGTCCATGATGTGGGGACGGATCCCGGTGGGCCGGAAAACGCCGGTCATGACGCCGTTCTTGTCGGCACCGTGCGACTCGTACAGGAAGACTTCCTGCATCGTGATCGTGTCGCCTTCCATGCCGGTGATCTCGGTGATGCTGGTCACCTTGCGCTGGCCGTCGCGCATACGCGAGAGCTGCACGACCAGGTCGATGGCGGAGGCGGTCTGCTGGCGGATGGCCTTGGTCGGCAGATCGAGGCCCGCCATCAGCACCATCGTTTCCAGGCGGGACAGGGCGTCGCGGGTGGTGTTGGCGTGGAGGGTGGTCAGCGAGCCGTCGTGCCCGGTGTTCATCGCCTGCAGCATGTCCAGCGCCTCGCCGGCACGGCACTCGCCGACCACGATGCGGTCGGGCCGCATCCGCAGGGCGTTGATGACGAGCTCACGGATGCCGACCTTGTTCTCACCGTTGAGATCCGGCGGCCGGGACTCCATCCGGCAGACGTGCTCCTGGTGGAGCTGCAGCTCGGCGGCGTCTTCGATGGTGACGATGCGTTCATCGGGCGGGATGAAGGAGGAGCACACGTTGAGGAGGGTCGTCTTCCCGGTACCGGTCCCACCGGAGATCAGCAGGTTGGCCCGGGCCATGACGCACGCCTTGAGGAAGCCGACCGCCTCATTGGTGATCGTCCCGAAATTGACGAGGTCCTCCGCCTGGTAGGGATCGCGGGAGAACTTTCGGATGGTCAGCATCGGCCCGTCGAGGGCGATGGGTGAGATGACGGCGTTGACGCGCGAGCCGTCGAGCAGCCGGGCATCGACCATCGGGGTGCGGAAGTCGATCCGCCGGCCGACCGCCGAGACGATGAAGTCGATCACCCGCAGGAGATGGTTCTCGTCATCGAACTTGCGGTCGGTGAGAAGGATCTTGCCGTTGCGCTCGACGTAGACGTTCTCATGGCCGTTGACCATGACTTCGGTCAGGCTGTCATCGAGGACCAGGTCCCGGATCGGACCCAACGCCTCGTAATAGCGGGCGAGCTCGTCCTGCGAAACCTCGGACGCATTGACCATTTAAGTCACAATCCCCCAAGACAGAGATTTACGGGCAGGCGAACTGCCCAGGCGATGTAACGGCAGGCGCCGGCAAAGTTTGCGCGACCGCCAGCACCAGGAAGGCCCCGATCGAACCCCCCGCTTCGGCCACCGCCCGGGCGGCCGCCTCCAGCGTGGCGCCGGTGGTGCAGACGTCGTCGACCAGCCCCAGGGCCTGCGGTGGCCCCTGGGCGGCCGTCCAGCGGAAGGCCCCGTGGAGGTTCACCCGCCGCTCCGCCTGGTTCAGGCCCACCTGGGCCGGGGTGGCCCGCACCCGGGTCAGCCCGCTCAGCAGCGGGACGCCCAGGGTGCGGGAGAGGTGGGCCGCCAGGCGCTCGGCCTGGTTGAAGCCGCGTTCACGGAGGCGTCGCGGATGCAGTGGCACGAAGGCCAGCGCCGCCGGGGATACCCCGAATGCGACGATGGCGCGGCGCAGGGGCTCGGCCAACGGCGCCGCGAGCTGTGGCCGCGGTCGGTACTTGTAGGCGTGAATTGCCTGTTGCCATGGACCCTCGAGCCGGCCGCCGGCGACCAGCGAAATGCCGGCCAGCGTGCCCGACGGAACTGGCTGCACGGCCGTCTCGCAGGCGGCGCACCAGGCCGCGCCGTCGCGACCGCAGCCGCCGCAGCGCGGCGGAAAGATCAGGTCGAGCAGCGCCACCTCAGGCGACCAGTAGCTGGTCGCCGGGCTTGATGGCGTGCCGGCGAACCGTGCCGACTGGGAGCTCGGCGACCTTGTCGGCGCGCCAGACCAGTGGCACGATCCCGATCCAGGGCCGCAGCCGCTCGTAGGTCCTGAGGACGACGCCCTTTTTGTCGACGAAGACGGCGTCGATCGGGAAGCGCATGAACATCATGTGGATCCCATTGCAACCATCGATCACAAGGCCGCTGTTCTCGGGCAACCGTGCCCGGCCCATCAATCCCATGCCACGCGCGAAGAAATTCCTCGCCACCTCGACGGGTTCGGCTACGACCGACCCGTCTTGTTTTGTTAGTCGCAAAACTTCTTTCAAGTGTCAGCTCACGATCTTAGCACGACGGTCTTAGCGGCCTTCAGGCCGCCGCCACGCCTGCGTTGCGGGGCCGCAGGCCCAGTGTCTTTAGCGTCGGGCGAGCGGCGACCGCGCGTAAAAGTGCAAAGCGAGCCGTGCCCTCCTGTGGCCGGCGAGCTGCACGCTGAAGCGCACCGGGTCGACGCAATCGCCCGCTAATGGTGTTGAAAAGTGTGAATGATGATGATGACGGCCGGCCCCATCAGGACGATGAACAGGGTCGGGAAGATGCAGCCGATCATGGGGAAGAGCATTTTCAGCGGGGCCTGCGCGGCCTGCTCCTCGGCACGCTGACGGCGACGGCGCCGCATCTCTTCCGACTGGATGCGGAGCACCTTGGCGATGCCGACGCCGAGTTGCTCCGACTGGATCAGCGCCTGGATGAAGGTGTGCAGCTCCTCGACGCCGGAGCGGCGGCCCATGTCATCGAGCGCCTCCAATCGCGGCCGACCGAGGCGGATCT
>VBGO01000026.1 GCA_005882525.1 Chloroflexota bacterium | reverse complement strand
ATCGCGGTCTCGACATTCTCGAAGAAGCGCTGGTTTCGGTCAACGCCTAACCGCGTAACCTCCGCTCAGGTGACCGCGTTGACCTGCTGAGCGCCGTCGACGGAGCAGAAGGGAGCGGCGCAGGTTGTCAATCATCCGGCATCATACGGGCGGCGGTTCTGCCACCGCCGCCTGTACACTTCCAAGCCTTATGGCCAGCACGCGCACGGCCGCAGC
>VBGO01000025.1 GCA_005882525.1 Chloroflexota bacterium | reverse complement strand
ACCACCGGCAACAAGTGGGTGGAGGCCGAGGTGCGAGAGATCAATCTGCCGGCGGCCCTGCCGTTCGTTCGGCAGCGGGGCTATGTCGAGCTGGAACGATACCGGACCTCGGTCCAGACCCCTTCGACGGTTGACCTGAGCGGGCTTGCGGGGTTACAGCGCCGGCTCGAACACGAGGGGGTCGAATTCGTGATCTTGCCGGCCATCGACTCAGCCCGCGCTCGCGACGAGCTCTACCAATCGACGATGCAGATCTGGCGTGACATGCCGCACGAGCCGCACGTGGACTGGCAGGATCCGACGCGTGAGACATTCATCAGGAGCATCTTCGAGCGGCCCTCCGTACTCCTTGACGGCTTCTACGTCGCTCGCGAGGGTGAGCGGATCGTGGGACTGTCGTATCTCACACGGAGGCCGGACGGGAACGCAGAGGTAGGCGAAACCGGCGTGCTGCGCGACTTCCGGCGACGCGGGATCGCGCGAGCCTTGAAGATGATGGTGACGCGCTATGCCACGGATAAAGGCATCAGGGGCGTGCACACGGACAATCGCACGGATAACGCCGGCATGCTGGCGATCAACCGTGAGCTCGGTTTTGTGCCGGGTGAAGAGATCGTGATCATCGAGAAGACGCTGCGAATCCGATCTGAGAACTGAAACCGGAGAAACCCAGCCGCCATAATGTCTCGGACATGGACGTGGTGACTCGGGCTGATGAGGCGGGGCTTGGCACAACGGCACAGGGCTTCGCGATCATCGTGGAAGGACTGCGAAAGCGATACGGCAGCCTGGTCGCTGTCGACGGGATCTCCTTTCGCGTCAAGGAGCGGGAAATCTTCGGCCTGCTCGGGCCCAACGGCGCGGGCAAGACGACCACGGTCGAGATCCTGGAGGGCCTTCGCAACGCCGACGAGGGGCAGGTGTTCGTGTCGGGCATCGACGTCCGGAAGGATCCGCAGAAGGTCAAGAGCGTGATCGGCGTGCAGCTGCAGTCCTCGGCCTTCTTCGATGGGCTGAACTTGCTGGAGCTCCTCGATATGTTCGCCGCCCTCTACGGGCGGACGGTCGACGCCATGGGGCTCCTCAAGAAAGTGGACCTTGCCGAGAAAGCGCGCTCGACCGTGAGCAAGCTATCGGGAGGACAGAAACAGCGCTTCAGCATTGCCACGGCCCTCGTCAACGAGCCGCAGATCCTCTTCCTCGATGAGCCAACCACGGGCCTGGATCCGCAGGCGCGGCGAAACCTCTGGGAGTTGGCGGACTCGATTCGCGCGGAAGGACGGACGATCGTCCTCACGACCCACTACATGGACGAGGCGGAGACCCTCTGCGATCGGGTGGCGATCATGGACCATGGCAAGATCCTGGCGATGGAGCCGCCCGACACCCTGATCCAGCGGCTCCTCGACAAAGGGTTTCACCGCGAACGGATGGAACGGTCGGCAAACCTTGAGGATGTCTTCCTCGACATGACCGGGCACGGTCTGCGCGAAAGCTGACGTGAAGCGCAGCCCCTTCCTCATGCTGACCTGGTCTTCGCTGAAGGCATACTTCCGCAACCGCGGCGCGATCTTCTTCAGCCTGCTGGTGCCCTTGATGATCATGGGCATCTTCGGCTTGATCAACTTCGGGAACAGCACGCCCAGTGTCAACATCGGCGTGGTCGATCAGGCGCACAACCAGGTCAGCGGTCGCATCATCAGCAGCCTCCAGGGCATCAAGGCCGTCAAGCTGCACACCGGCGCGCTCGACAGCGAGCGGCACGAGCTGCAGCAGGGGAACCGCGACCTGGTCGCCGTCCTGCCGGCCTCTATCGGCCAGGGGTCGACCGCGATCACCGCCTACTACAACCAGGGCAGCCCGCAGAATTCTCAGGTCGCGATCGCGATCATGAACCAGTTCGTGGATCGTGCCTCGTTCGCGTTTGCCGGGATCTCACCCTCGTTGACGCTCGACACCAGGCCGGTGCAGAGTCGCAACCTGACCTATGTCGACTTCCTGGTACCGGGGATGATCGCGCTGTCGATCATGCAGACCGGGCTCTTCGGGGTGGTCTTCACCTTCGTCCAGTGGAAGCAGCGCGGAATCCTGCGCCGGCTGATGGCCACCCCGATGCGGGTCAGCGATTTCTTCTTCTCCCAGCTGGCCACCCGGCTGACCACGGTGGCGCTACAGATCGTCGTTCTGCTCGCCGTGGGTCTCTTTGTCTTTCACTTCCACTTCGCGGGCAACCTGCTCTACCTGCTGATCGTGGGGATCATCGGCGGTGGCATCTTCCTCGCCATGGGCCTGGCAATCTCCGGAGCTTCCAAAAGCGAGGAGACGGCGGCGCCCATCGCCAATCTGGTCTCGCTGCCGCTGATGTTCCTCTCCGGCATCTTCTTCTCTCGCTCCAACATGCCGGAATGGCTGCAGACCATCACCCAGTACTCCCCGCTCACGTATGTGTCGGACGCGCTGCGCAGCATCAGCATCGATGGCGCCTCGCTGTGGGCGATACGCACGGATCTGCTCGGCATCTTCATCTGGCTGGCGATCGCCGTGGTGATTGCGACCCGGTTGTTCAAATGGGAGGTTGTCTAATGGCGGTCCAGCTCAGTTCAAAGATGCAGGAATTCACCCAGGAGGTCTTTCCGGCCATCATCGGCACCAGCCGCAAGGACGGCAGTGTGGAGATGGTCCCGGTGTGGTTCGAGTTCAAGGACGGGTCCTTCTGGATCAACGGCGGAACGAATCGCGGCTGGTTCAAGCACCTGCAGCGCGACCCTCGCATCACGCTGCTGCTGATCGATCCCAAGACCATGTGGCGCTGGGCGCAGGTGCAGGGCCGCATGGTCGACTGGGCCGAGGATCCCGGCGGCGAGCATATCAACCATCTCTCTCATCGCTACATGGGGCGCGACTATCAAAATCCCCGCACCGGCCGGATCAAGATCCAGATCGAGCCGCTGCGTGTCACCGGCGCCATCGATGGCTGGGGCCGGTAAAAAGGCGTCGGGGCTCAGCTCGGCGGTCCAGCGGCTGGCCGCGCTGCCGATCCTGATCGTCGTGGCGACCAGGCGGGCGGATGGGTCGGTGCAGCTGAACCCGGTGTGGTTCGAGCTCAAGGATGGCTACATCTGGCTGAACAGCAACACCCGTCGAACCTGGCCGAAGAATCTCCAGCGCGATCGGGAGGCAACCATGCTCCTCGTCGATCCAAAGACCCCGGAACGCTACGCCCAGATCCGGGGCCGCCTGGTCAGTCTGATCCCGGACCCGAGGCACGAGTTCATCGACCGCCTGGCCGACCGCTACACGGGAAAAGCATTCCGTGAGCTCGAACCCGACGAGCACCGGGTCACCCTCAAGATCCAGCCGTTAAGCGTGACCGGTGACCTGATCTGAAGACAGCGACGAGCCCGGTCGGATCGCGTCCCAGATCCTCCACGGAGTTAACGGCATGTCTAGGTTATGGATGCCGAGCGGACGGAGCGCATCCATGACCGCATTCGCGACGGCCGGGGTCGATCCGGTTGTCCCACCTTCGCCGATTCCCTTGACGCCCATCGGATTGTGCGGGGTCGGGGTCTCGGTGCGGTCGGTTTCGAAGGTGGGCAGGTCGGCGGCGGTGGGGAGGAGGTAGGTCGTCAGGTTGCCGGTCAGCAGCTGGCCGTCCTGGTCGTAGACGACGCCTTCATAGAGCGCCTGGGCAAGCCCCTGGGCGATGGCGCCGTGGAGCTGACCGTCCACAATCATCGGGTTGATCACGGGCCCGCAGTCGTCGACGGCAACGTAACGGAGGACCTTCACCGAGCCGGTTTCAGGGTCCACCTCGACGTAGGCGAGGTGAGCGCCGAAAGGAAAGACGGTATCCGGTGGATCGAAGCTCGCCTTCACAGCGAGCTCATCCGTTCGGCTCGCGCCAGCGGCCCATTCGGCGATGTCCTTGAGCGTCATGAATCGGTCTGGAACGCCGCGTACGTGTACCCGCCCGTCGGTCACCACGATGTCGGCGGTCGCCGCCTCGAACGCGGCGGCCGCCAGCGCTCGGACCTTTCGCTTGAGCCGGACGGCGCCCTCATGAACCGCCGCTCCGGAGATGGCCGCGCTCCGACTGCCGAACGTGCCGACGGCATAGGCCGGTTGGTCCGTATCGCCGTAGAGGACGCGGACCTGGTCGAACGGAACGCCGAACGCGTCGGCGGCAAGCTGGGCCCACGTGGTCTGGTGCCCCTGGCCATGCGGGGTAGACCCGGTGACGACCGTGATCGTGCCGTCGAGTTCCAGCCGGGCTGTGGCGCGATCCTCGGCAAATCCCGCAGCCTCCTCGACATAGGTCGAGATGCCGATGCCCTGCAGTCGCCCCTCCCGTCGCGCGGTCGTCTGCGCGCGACGCAGCCCCGGGTAGTCCGCGAGCTCGATGAGCCGCTCCAAGCTCGCCTGGTAATCGCCACTGTCGTAGGTGCTGCCGGCGGCGTTGGTGTAAGGGAAGTCGGACGGCCGAATGAAATTGCGTAGCCGGACCTCAACCGGGTCCAGGTCGAGCTCTCCGGCGAGCCGGTCCATCATGCGCTCGATCAGGAAAGCGGCTTCGGGACGGCCGGCACCTCGATAAGGCCCGGTCGGGGTCGCGTTCGTATACACGGCGAGCAGCGTGCTCTGGGAGGCGGGGATGCGGTAGCAGCCCGTCTGCAGTTCCGCCACGACCGTGGGAACGAATGCGCTGTACGGCTCCATGTGCGCGCCCATGTCCGCCAGCACCCGGGACCGAACAGCAAGGACGGTGCCATCGCGTTGCGCCGCTAGTTCAACCTCCTGCACCTGGCCCCGCCCATGCCAGGTTCCGGCACAATTTTCGGAGCGTTCCTCGATCCATTTGACGGGACGGCCGAGCCGCCTGGCGGCGGCCGCCACCGCGATCTCTTCGCCGACGCATCCACCCTTGCTGCCGAAGCCACCACCCACGTCCTCGACGATGACACGGACGTCCGCCTCATCCATGTTGAGGCTGGCGGCGACGGCTTCGCGAACCCCGTATGCCGACTGGGATGAGAGCTCGATCGTTAGGCGCCCGTTGTCGAGCCAGGCGAGCACACCGCGCGGCTCTAGCGCACTCGGTATCAGGCGCTGGTTGATCAGCCGCTCCTTGACGATCACGGCGGCGCGGTCGAATGCCCGCTTCACCTGGCCGTGCTTGGACTCCTTACGGAAGGCAAGGTTGGTGCCGAACTCCGGATAGAGGAGAGCCGCATCCTCGGCCAGGGCTTGCTCCATGTCCATGACGACAGTCAGCGGATCCAACTCGAGCTCGATCAGTTCCAGGGCATCATTCGCCAGCTCGCGCGACTCGGCAACCAACATCGCGACCGCTTCTCCCACGTAGCGGGCGCGACCGACGGCGAGCACCCGCCGTTCCGGCAGCGGCGTGTCGTCGACCGGCGTCTCGATCTCCAACGGCTTCAGGTCTTCAAGATCGGCGGCCGACCAGACGGCGATAACGCCAGGGGCCCGCGCGGCCATATCGAGGACGAGCCGAGTGATCGTTGCGTGGGCGAGATGGCTTCGCAGGAAGACGGCGTGGAGGCAGCCGGACGGCTGGATGTCATCGACATAGCGTCCCGCGCCGCGAATCAGACGTGGGTCCTCGACGCGACGAATGGAGGCACCGAAGACCGGGGGCGTCATTTCGACGAGTGTATCCTCGCCGTGAATGGGCAGTCCAGACGGTTCAATGCCCAGGCTCCTTCCGGAGAACACTTGGCACGGCGATCCTACGCTGCCCGCCCTGCTCGGGTCGTGGCTGCGGCCGGATACGATCGCATGGGCGGAGCCCACTCTCAGCGAGATGGGTCGGGCTGCCGTCGAGGAACTGCGGGCCTGGGGCGATGGCTGCGAACGTCAGCCGGCGGTCTTGCGGCCGTTCGATGGCTGGGGCAACCGCGTTGACGAGGTCGTCTATACAGATGCGTGGCGACAGCTCGCCGCGGTGGCGGCGCGAACTGGGCTGGTGGCGCTGCCATACGAGGAGGAAGCACTCGGCCGCCTCGGCGCGGAAGCCCGCCTGGTGCAGGCCGCCCTCGGTTACCTGTTCGCGCCGTCGACGGCAACCTACTTATGTCCGGTTGCGATGACGGACGGCGCCGCTCGGGTGCTGACCGACGCGGGAGCGGGCGGCCAGCTGCAGCAGGTGCTGGGCCACCTGACGAGCCGCGATCCAGGTCGGGCCTGGACCTCGGGCCAGTGGATGACCGAACGGCAGGGCGGCTCCGATGTCGGCCAGAACGCGGTGGTCGCCAGGCGCGATGGTGATCGCTGGCGTCTGTTCGGGCAGAAATTCTTCTGTTCCAACATCGGCTGCGAGGTCGCGCTGGCGCTGGCCCGGCCCGAGGGCGCGCCGCCCGGCACGCGCGGTCTCGCGCTCTTCCTGGTCCCACGAGATGTTCCGGACGGCGTCCGCAATCGGTACCGCATCGACCGGCTCAAGGACAAACTCGGGACGCGCGCGATGGCGACCGGGGAGGTGACCCTGGAAGGCGCCCAGGCGGAGCTGGTTGGCGGCGAGGACCGCGGCTTCGCCCAGATGACGGCCATGCTGAACATCACGCGCCTGCACAATGCGATCACCGCCGCGGCGACGATGCGACGCGCCCTGATGCTGGCGACAGCCTACGCGGGCGAGCGCGTGGCGTTCGGTCGACGGCTCGAGCAGCACCCGTTGCACGCCCAGATCCTGCGGGAGATTGCCGCCGAGGCCGACGGTGCACTCTACCTGACGATGCGGATGGCCCAACTCCTGGGACGGATCGAGACCGGCACCGCGGATACCGGCGAGGCCGCGCTCTTTCGAGTTGGCATCGCGCTCGCCAAGCTGTACACGGCCAAGCAAGCCGTCGCCGTCGCGTCGGAGGCGCTCGAGTGCTTTGGCGGTCAGGGC
>VBGO01000024.1 GCA_005882525.1 Chloroflexota bacterium | reverse complement strand
GGGGCCCGCCGTCTGGCGTTCTCCCTGGCCCAATCCTGGATGGGCGGCCTCCTCGGTCAGGCTGGGATCGAGGTCACGCCGCAAGGTATCGGGCTGCCGCCGCGGTAACCACCCGGACCGCTTGCACGATCTCGTCCACGGCGATCCATTCGTCGGTGGCATGGGCCTGCCGGATGTCGCCGGGCCCATAGAGGATGGCCGGCGTCTCGGCTTCGTGGACCAGTAATCGCATGTCCGATCCGTAGGGCGCGCCCACTAACTCGGGAGGCACACCGAACTCTTCCGCGTGCGCCGCCTGGAGCCCCGCAAACGCTGGAAGGTCGGGATCAACCTCGACGGCATCGAACTGGCCGCCGTACCACTCCAGCTGTGGCGGATGCTC
>VBGO01000023.1:8220-11158 GCA_005882525.1 Chloroflexota bacterium | reverse complement strand
ATCGCGAAGATGACCAGGCTTTGGGTGCCCAGCGATTCGGTGAACCAGGCAGTCTGAAAGAGGCTGCCTTGCGCGTGGAACGCGAACAGCATCACGGCAAACGTTGCGAAATCGAAGATCGAGCTGATCGGCCCGAACAGGATCATGAATCGGCGAATCAGCCTTATGTCCCATTGAGCCGGCCGCTCCAGCAGCTCGGCATCGACATGATCGGTGGGGATGGTCATCTCGCCGGTGTCGTACAGCAGGTTGTTGAGAAGGATCTGCGTCGGCGTCATGGGTAGGAAGTTCAAGAGCAGCGAACCGCCGGCTGCGCTGAACATGTTGCCGAAGTTCGAGGATGTGCCCATCAACACGTACTTCATCGTGTTGGAGAAGATCCGGCGCCCCTCGAGCACACCGCCCGCCAGAATGCCCAGGTCCTTATCGAGCAGGACTATGTCCGCCGCGTCCTTGGCAACCTCGCTCCCGGAATCCACAGAGATGCCGACGTCCGCGTCGCGGAGCGCGACCGCGTCGTTGACACCGTCGCCCAGGAAGCCAACGTCCTTGTCCAGGCTGCGCTGGAGTGTGATGATCCGTGACTTCTGCTCTGGCGACACGCGAGCGAAGATGCCGGTCCCAGACAGACGCTCGACAAGTTGCGGATCACTCAACCTGTCCAGTTCGCTGCCGGTAATGGTTTCCCCGTAGTCCAGACCCAGTGAGCGGCAAACCGTCTGTGCAACCAAAGGGTTGTCGCCGGTCACGATCTTGACATCGATGGCGAGGCGCTTCAGCTGGTCGAGGGCTTCGGCGGCATCCGCCTTCACGGCATCCACGAACGTCAGGAATCCTGCGAAATCGAGGTCCTGTTCGTCTGCCAGCGTGCACCGGTCACCTCCAGTCCACGCCTTGAAACCGATCGCCACCACCCTTGCCCCGGCCGAGAACTCGCGCTCCAGAGTGGCCTGAGCCCCGGGGGGCACCGTCCTGCACCGCGCCAACAGTGATTCCGGGGCTCCCTTGGTGATGAGCATCTTCGTACCATCGCCCTTTTGCACCAGCGCTGACATCAGGCGTCGCTCGTGGTCGAACGCGAGCTGATCGAGGCCTCGATATCCCGCAGGTGCGCCTCCGGACTGAAGCAGGGCGACGTCGAGAGCGTTGCTTGAGGCACCGGGGTCTGGGGTGTTTCCCGCTGAGCAGAGTCGGCCGAGGGCGAGGACGTGGTCATCATGCCTGCCATCGCCGTCCAGCGCCTCGCGAAAACTGATCCGGCCTTCGGTCAGAGTTCCCGTCTTGTCGGTGAATAGGATCTCGATGTTCCCGAGGTCCTCGATGCTGATGAGGCGCTTGACCACCACGCGCTTCCTGGCGAGGTTGCGCGCGCCCGAGGCAAGGCTGATGGTGACGATCGCCGGCAGCAGCTGCGGAGTCAGGCCCACCGCGATGGCAAGCGAGAACAATGCCGATTCGAGGATCGGCCGGCCCAGCAGCGAGTTGATCACGAAGATGCCGCCGGCCAAGACTGCGGTCACTCTCACGAGCAGGATCGAGAAGCTGCGCAGTCCGCGCTGGAAGGCGGTTTCCGGCTGGCGATCGCCCAGCCGGAGGGCGATCTGGCCAAAGACGGAATTGGAGCCGGTGGCAACCACAACTCCAGATCCAGATCCTCCACGCACGGTCGTGCCCATGTACGCCGCGCACCGGAGGCCCAGCTGACCAGCTTCCGGATCCGACTCGGGTTCTGCTGATTTCGTCTTGGGCATTGCCTCGCCAGTCAGCACCGCCTGGTCACACTCGAGGTCACGGACTGCGATAAGGCGGATGTCGGCCGGAACGAGATCACCGGTTCGCAGCAGGACGACATCACCTGGAACGAGTTCGGTAACGTCCACCTGAACTGGCTTGGCGTCGCGCACCACCAGCGAGCGGTGACGAATGCTGGCGTGTAGCGCCTCGACAACGCGTTCCGAGCGATATTCGTTGAAGAAGCCCAGACCGACGCTCAGTCCAACGATCGTCAGGATGATGATCGCGTCCGTATGCTCGCCGACAAGCAGGGCGGTCAGTGTCGCGCCCGCCAGCAGGATCAGCAGCGGGTTGCGCAGCTGCCGTCCAAGGATGGCCAGCGCGCGCACATCATGACTCCGTATTGCGTTCGGCCCCAACTCGACAAGGCGGCCCGCAGCCTGGACAGCCCTCAGGCCATCGGTCGAGCTGCCGAGACGCCTCAGAACTTCATCGCCGGGCAGTCGGGCAGCCTTCACCAGAGTGGGCGCTTCCGTTGGCGATGTCGCCACGTGTATCAGGATGCCGGGTTAGCGTGCGCCAGGGACGCCACATCCAGACGGGCGAGAAACTGACAGAAGGTGCCATGCGACCGGCCCCTTCCCTAGGTTTTCAGACTTGCCTGGGCACCGCGCCGGCGAGCGTGAGGACGAATCGCATCGCTTCGTGCCCACCACCGGTAACCGGCTCAAACCTCAGCGGACATCCGCCGGGAATGATCTTGACGTGGGTTCGGTGCCCAATCTCAGTGGCCGCGTCGAGACGCTGCCTCCGCCCACCGGGCAGTGCATCCAGACGTGCTTGATTCCCAGCACGGCGCACTCACGCAGGGTTGCCTCGGCCCTTTCGGGTTTGGTCCCGATGACGACTGCTGAGACGCCACCCGGAAACGACTTCAAGTCGCCCCTGGGGATTCCTGGACACGCCGGTGACCGCGATCCGTTGGTTGTCCAGGAACTCGGCAGCAGCTTCGTGGATCGGTCTCGTTATCTGAGCTGTCTCCATCTAAGGCCACTCCTCAGCCAGCGGTCCGGCGAGCGTGCGGGGAGTAGTAGCGACGCCAGATCAGACGGTGAATCGGTACCCATCGCGGGATGTCACGCAGGATCGGGATCAGCGGCACAAGGGCCAGCGCGACGGTCAAAAGGGTCATCAGGATGATGAT
>VBGO01000023.1:0-8175 GCA_005882525.1 Chloroflexota bacterium | reverse complement strand
ACCTGGTACCACATCGTGTAGAGCCACAACCAGGTCTGGCCCGGGTAGCGCCCTGTCTCGTTCATCATTCCCCACTGGTCACCCAGCAGGTTCCACTGCTCGGCTTGGCCAGAAAGGTAGCTTCCGTCGCCCATGAAGAGCAGGGCCGGCGTGTAGTCGGTCTGGTAGAAACGGCCGTTGACCATCAGCAGACCGTCCAAGCCACCGGTTTGCGCGATACCCAAAAGGTTGGACATCATCACCGGCAGCGGGCCGTAGTCGCCATCGGGCACCGTGACCTTGCCATCCTTGACAGTAGCGTTCGCCAGTGCCCCTGTGTAGGCGTCGGTCCATTTGCCCCGCTGGTCAGAGTTTGCTTTCTGCCACGCGTCGAGCCCTGTGCCGAGGTCCGGGCTGCCCGTCACCGCACGCTGCAGCGGTTCGATCACGAAGGTGTTGGCGGTATCGATTGGGATGCGAGTGCCAAACCACTGCTGGGGAGCGATCGGACCCCACGCCTGGCCCGAGCTGTTGGTGTTGTAAGGGTTGCCATAGCCGGCCGTGGTTGTCGAACCGGCAAGCTCTCCTGTTGCCGTGGTCACGAAATCAACCGGATCGGCCTGCGCCCACGCCGCGATCGTGACCGGGGCCACATCGGGCGACGAAAGGATTGCCGAGACGGCTACTGCCAGGATGCCGACGCCGGCGAGAGCAAGCACCAGCTCTTTGATCAGGTCGTATGGGACCATCCGCACGCCCCGGTAGTACTCCTCCTGCGTTGCGCCCATGGCTTTCATGGCTGCACCACTCCTTCCGGATCGATTGGCTTGACGACACCCCGCGCCCGGACCATGACGATGTGCAGCACGACCAGAAATGTCACTCCGATCGGCAGGAGCATGATGTGGAGCCCGTACATCTGACCGAAATTCAGCACGTTGAAGAATGCACCGATCCCGGCCCCGTTCATCGCATCCTTGGCATTGACCGCGATGAACTGTGAGTCGAAATTCTGCTGGGACAGGTAGCCGGTGAAAGCCGTCAGGATGCTGACCCCGAAGATGACGACTCCGATCGCCCACGTGGCCGCGCGCCCATGGCGCCAGCCGGCCATGAAGTACTGGCCCCACAGGTGGAGGACCATGAAGATGAAGAAGAGCTGCACCGACCAGAAGTGGAGGCTGTTGAAGAACCGGCCGACGCTGGAGTCGTGCCACCACTGCGGCCCCATGAAGGTGAGCACCACGCCGCTGACGACGACCCAAACCAAAGCGGCGATGGTGACCACGCCGAAGACGTAGACCCACGATCCGACGTAATAGGGCTGCCGAGTCGGCAGTAGATGGTCCATCGGCAACTGGCGGTCGATCGCTTGCCGGGCGCGAAACGTCCAGCTCGCCGGCTGCTCCGAAATCTTCCTAGCGGCGTCCATCTTCGCCCTCACCTCCGTGCGGGAAGGGCACCACCAGCGCGATGGCGAACAAGACGATCATCCCGGCGATGACCAGCAGGTTCGGAACCGAGATGAGAATGAAGCCCCAGTGAAAGTACGTTGTCGGTGAATCCATGCCGGGCGTCCTCCTTCGATAAGTCGTAGGACCAACCTTGAAGTCGCCCTGGCAAGGTCTCCAGGGTCCAAGGTCCCCTCAGCGCAGGGACTTCAGCCTCTCGATCACGGCTCTGGTGCGACTTAGCCTCTGGCAAAAGGAGGAAACGATGTACAGCGATGGTTTTGTCGTGGCGGTAATCGTTGGTCTGCTCGTTCTGCTGTCGCCTATGCTCTGGATCGGCTGGTGGCTAGTCGCCGACCTTGGCGAAAGGGCTAACGGAACGCATGGCGACCCGTACTACGAAACCTCTGAGTCGAGATTCCGGCGAGCCGCCTAACCGTCGAAACGCCCAACTGGACGCGCTCGACTGGATCCCGGATGTGGTCGTCCTAAGCGATGCACGCGGCAGCATCGTCTTCACCAATCAATCGACCGAGCGGATGACCGGCCGTCGGCGCTCCGAGCTGATCGGGAGCCCGATCGAGGTGTTGGTGCCCGAGCGCGTCAGGAAACGTGAACCGGCGACATCGCCGTGACTACTACAGTGGCCTGAGCGGTCCTCGACCCATCGGCAGCGAGATCCCGGTGGACATTGCCCTCAGTTCTGTCGATCGACGCCCATTGACATGCTGTCGGGGACGCCTTCCTGAAGGACATGGGCGTCCGCCTGAAGGCTGGATTGCGGGCCACGGATACAGTGGCTCGGATTGGCGGGGGCGACGTCGCCTGGGAGCTGCCACACGTGGCCGGCCAGGCAAGCGTCGACAGCAAGGTCCGAAAGCGAATCCGGGCCATCGAGCGACCCGTCCACCTGGACAACATTCAGATTGCTGTCGCGGTGTCAGCCGGCATCTCGCTCTATCCACACAACGCCAAGACCTCGATACATTGATGCGGCATGGCGACTCCGCGATGTACTCGGCCAAACGTGAGGGCCGCGGCCTGGCCTTCTTTCCTATGCGCACACGTCGCTGAGGAATGACTGCGACCTATCCGGTCCACCGCGAGGCGACAGTGGTCCTGCGCGACGGATCGACAGTGACGGTGCGGCCAATCCGCCTGGACGATGAAGCCGAGCTGGCGCGCTTCTTCACCGAGCTTTCACTCGAATCCCGGGTCTTCCGCTTTTTCGCGGCGGTCGCCAACGTCGACTCTTCGGTCAAGCGCATGGTCGACGTTGACTACTCATCGAGATACGGCATCCTGGCCCTCGGCGGCACCGGGTTGGGAATCGTCGGCCATGCGATGTACGTGACCATCGAACCGGGCAAGGCCGAGCTGGCGCTGGCAGTCGCCGATGCTTACCAGGGTCGCGGCCTCGGTACCATTCTGCTCGGCCAGCTTGCCGAGGCTGCTTCGGCCGCCGGGATTCAGGTGCTCGAGGCGGTAGTCCGGCCCGAAAACCACCGGATGCTAGAGGTGCTGCGGGAGAGCGGCTTCCCGATCAAATCGAGGTCCGAGCCGGGCGAAGTGCACGCGGAGCTGCCAACTGAGCTCACGTTCGAGGCTCTGAAGCAGTTCGAGGATCGCGATCGACTCGCTGCTGTAGCCGCGGTCAAGCATCTCCTTGCGCCACGATCGGTGGCGGTCATCGGTGCATCGCGAACTCGTGGCAGCATCGGCGCAGAGCTGTTCCGCAACCTGGTCACCACAGGTTTCAACGGCCCGATCTACCCTGTCAACCGCAGCGCCGCAAGCGTTGAGAACTTGACTGCCTACGGATCGGTTTTCGAGATCAAAGAAGACGTCGAGCTTGCTGTGATCGCGGTGCCGGCCGACGCCGTGGTCGAAGTAGCACGCGAGTGCGCGCAGAAGGGCGTGCGAAGTCTGGTCGTCATCTCGGCCGGTTTCGCCGAGTCAGGGCCACCCGGAGTTGAGCTTCAGCGCCGACTGCTCGAGGTCTGCCGCGAGTCCGGCATGCGCCTGGTGGGGCCCAACTGTATGGGGGTCATCAACACATCCCCGGCGGTGAATCTCGACGCAACCTTCGCGCCCGACCGGCCGGTGCGTGGACGAATCGGCTTCCTCTCGCAGAGTGGGGGCCTTGGCATTGCAGTCATGGCCCGGGCGCAAGCGCTCGGATCTGGTGTCTCGTCTTTTGTGTCCGTCGGTAACAAAGCGGACATCTCGGGTAATGACCTCATCCAGTTCTGGGAGTCGGATTCCGAAACTGATGTGATCATGCTTTACCTCGAGTCGTTCGGCAACCCCCGCAAGTTCGCCAGAATCGCGCGCCGGGTGAGCCGCGGCAAACCTATCCTGGCGGTCAAGGGCGGGCGCACGCAAGCTGGCAACCGGGCCACGTCATCGCATACCGGCGCGCTGCTCTCTGCATCCGACGTGACAGTGGACGCGCTGTTCCAGCAAGCGGGCGTGATCCGGACCGACACGCTCTCGGAGCTGTTCGACGCGGCGTTGTTGCTCGGCAGCCAGCCGCTGCCGCTGGGCAATCACGTTGCGATCCTGACCAACGCAGGCGGCCCGGCCATCCTCTGCGCTGACGCATGCGAGGCCGGCGGCCTGGTCGTCCCGCCGCTGCCGGCCGCAGTTCGCAGGGAACTCGCGACTTTCCTGCCGGCCGCGGCGTCGACTGCCAATCCCGTGGACATGCTCGCGGAGGCGAAGGGTGATGACTACAGACGCGCGATAGGCATCCTCGCGCACTGCAGTGAAGTCGACGCGGTAATCGCGGTTTTCACTCCGCCTCTGGTCACGCCTGGATCCGAGGTGGTCCATGCGATCCATGCAGCCGCGAGCGAGCTGCCGCGCCGCATTCCGTTGCTAAGCGTGTTCATGTCTAAGGAAAGCGCGCCGCGAGTGATTCGCTCCGGCGACGTTTCGGTGCCCCACTATCCGTTTCCGGAGGAAGCTGCCCGCGCGCTCAGCATGGCGGCCAGGTATTCAGCGTGGCGCGCCCTACCCGACGAACCAGCGGTCGTTCCCGACGGAATCGACCGCGATCACGCCGCTGCCGTCATAGCAGCCGCGTTGGACGCCGGTGAGGGCTGGATGCAGCCTCAGGCTGTGGTAGAGCTGCTGGGGTGCTATCGGATTCCGTTGGTCGAAACACGTTTCGCCACCTCACCACGCGAAGCCGGTCGTTTGGCGCGGGCCATCGGCTCGGTTGTGGCGCTCAAGGCGGTGGCCCCGGGCGTCCTGCACAAAACCGACGCAGGTGGCGTGCGACTGGCTTTGAAGGGAGCGGCGGCAGTCGAGCGCGCTGCCTCTGAAATGTCGACGGCCTTCGAGAAGGGTGGCCATCCGCTCGAAGGCTTTCAGCTTCAGCCGATGGTGACCGGAGGGATCGAGATGATCGTGGGCGTGGTGCAGGACAAGCATTTCGGACCCGTGGTCGCCTGCGGCGCCGGCGGCACTGCGACCGAGCTGCTCAAAGATGTCTCGGTCCGCATCACTCCGATCAGTCCCGGCGAAGCCGGCCGCATGGTGCGGTCGCTCAAGACATTTCCACAGCTGGACGGATACCGGGGCGCTGCGAAGGCTGATGTTGCAGCGCTCGAGGACACTCTCCTCCGAGTGAGCGCCCTGGTCGAGGCCCACCCGGAGATCGCCGAGATGGACCTCAATCCATTGATTGTGCGCACCGAAGGTGCAGTGGTCGTTGACGCGCGCATCCGCCTTGAGGTCGGGGTGGCCAGGAAGCCGCTGGGGGCGCGTTAGGCGACTCACACGCCGCCGATTGTCACTCCGCGACGCCTGCTCAGGTAGTCCAGCCAACGAAGATGGAATGTGCTGGTCGATGGCCTCACGCCACGTCTGTCAACAGGATCGGTCCTCCGCGTGCGGAGACCGACGTCGTGCATGATGCGGTTGCCACGACGCTCAACTATGGTCTGATCTTCGGCAAGGGCTCTCTTGAAGCCCAAGGGCCTATCGGCCCGCCGATCTCGGGACCTCGCCGGCCCCGAGCGCGCGCAAGGCGTTCAGGATCACCGCCACATCGATCGCTTCCTGGAAGAACGCGCCGGCCACCGGTGGCAGCACTCCGACGGTGGCGAGAATCATTCCGACTACTGAGAGGGCCATGCCCGCGAGGACGCTTTGCAGAGCGATGTCGCGCGCGTCGCGAGCGATCACGAGTGCCTCACCGACGCGGTCCAACTGATCAACCACGATGACCGCGTCGGCCGCCTCCGATGCAGCGGTCGCACCGCGTGCCCCCATCGCGATTCCCACGTCAGCTGCCGCGAGCGCTGGCGCGTCGTTCACGCCATCACCCACCATGACCGTAACAGCGCGGCTGGATTCGTCCCGTACCGCCTCAACCTTCTGTTCGGCAGTTTGCTCGGATAGGACTTGATCGACCCCGAGCGCCGCACCGACCGCATCGGCAACGTCCCTGCGATCCCCGCTGAGCAGGACGATTCGTTCGACGCCGTGCAGTCGTAGGTTCCGCATTGCCTCCGGCGTCTCGGTTCGTACCGGATCCACCATGACCAGGGCTCCGGCGAGTGAGCCATCGATTGCAACGAACACAGCCGCAGTGCCTTCGGCTGCGATGCGGCGGCGTAGGCTCGCCGCTGCTTCCGGCATTGGCTTGCCATTCGACAGCCATTGCCGCTGCCCAAGCGCAACTCGACGCGTACCAACGACGCCCTCAATGCCCTTTCCGTGGTGTTCGCGCACCGCTTCCGGTAGCGCGAGCTCCAGGTGGCGTTTGCGCGCCGCCGACAGGATTCCTTCGGCGTAAACGTGTGGCGAGACCTGGTCGAGGGATGCGGCGAGACGCAGCAGTTCGCTCGCCCCAATCGGGCCGAACAGCTCGACTGAGGCAACCTGCGGTGTGCCCACCGTAAGCGTCCCCGTCTTGTCGAAGACGAGAGTGCGGGCTCGCGCCAGCGCCTCCAAGGCCCCTCCGCCTTTGACGATCACCCCGCGATGCGCAGCTCGCGAGATACCGGCCACGATCGCTACCGGCGCAGCCAGGATCAGCGGGCAGGGCGTGGCCACGACGAGCACAGCGAGTGCACGCATCGGGTTGCCGGATATGAACCAGGCGATGCCGGCCACAACGACGGTAAGCGACAGAAACCACAGCGCGTAGCGGTCAGCCAGCCGAACGAACGGCGCCTTCGAGGCCTGCGCCTGTCTGACGAGCCGGATGATGCCGGCGTACGTGCTCTCATCTGCGGTGGTGAGGGCGCGCAAGTCGAATGGTGCGCCAACGTTGACGACACCGCTGCGCACCCTATCCCCTCGAGGCCTGTCCGCCGGCAGGGCCTCTCCGGTCAATGCGGACTCATCGAGCTGGGCGTATTCAGAGGTGACGACACCGTCGACAGGAACGATCTCGCCCGACTTGACGAGCAAGCGATCCCCTACATCAACAGCGTCGATGTCCAGCGCTACGAGCTCGCCATTCTCGTAGCGGTGAACCTCTCTTGGCGCGCGGGCAAGGAGCGCCGACAGCTCGCGGCGCGCTCGTGAGCTCGCGTAACGCTCGAGCGCCTGACCGCCCGACAGCATGAGCCCGATGATTGCTCCTGCTAGGTACTGGCCAAGCACGAGCGCACCGGCCATGGCGAGCAGCGCGATAATGTCAACGCCGCTTTCGCCGTGAGCAAGGTCGCGGGCAACCGATATCCCTAGTGGAACAAGGGCGATGACGATTGCCGCAGCCCAAACAAGGTCGGCTGTGTGGCGGGCGCCGACGGCCCACAGCAGGGACCCGACAACGACCGCGATGAGGACCGACCAGAGAATCGCGACCGTATTGCCTTCCAGGCGGGGACTCAGCACACGTACGGGGACCGATCTGAGTCGTCCAGCGTGCAGCTCACCCATCACGCAGGTCAGCGCCGGAAGCGTCGGCCGGTGATCTCGGAGGGGTAAATCGCGATCCAGTATTCCCTGGAGCCAGGCGCCAGGGGAACCACCAGGCGGCCGCGCAGCGCCATGGCGAATGGATCAATCCCGCTGGTTATCTCCTCAGCCACGCCCTTGATCACGACACTCCACCCAACCCCTGTCTCCGCATTCCAGTCATCGACTTCGAATGCCACCCGCAGCATCACGGCCTGCTGCAACTTGGTGCCCTCAGCGGTCCCGGAAGACTACGGTCGAGCGGTCCGCGGCGTAGTTGACCGGAAAGATCTCGGGCACACCCTCGATCGAGAAAGCGATGCGGCCGATGTTTCTAGACCTGAGCAGCAGCTGACACTGCTGCTCATCAAGCACCTCGATCACCTGGTTGTTTTGGTCTTGATCGCTCATCGATGCGCCGTTTAAACGGAAAGGCTGAGGAACTCGGCGGCGTCCGTTTCGTAGACCATCCGGTTTCTGATGCCGACCACCCCGTCGACCCCGGCGACCGCGCGCAGCGTCGCCTCGAGCTGGTTCTTCTTATTGAACGTCCCTGTCAGCTCGACAACACCTCCGGTGACAAAGGGACTGAGGGCCGACCCTCCTAAGGTGCGCTCGGCGTGATCCAGAATCCGGCGGATCTCTGCTCGCAGCTCATTGTCGGAGCGGAGAAACACCTTGAGTAGGTCGCCGCGGCTGACGATGCCGACGAGCCGGCCCTCCGCGTCGACGACTGGCAACCGCTTGAAGCCTCGCGCATGCATCTCGCGCGCGGCCAGCGCGATGGGAGAGTCGGCTTGAACGCTGGTCACCTCCCGGCTCATAG
>VBGO01000022.1 GCA_005882525.1 Chloroflexota bacterium | reverse complement strand
TGTTTGCTTTTTCCGGCGGTTCCTGCTACCCTGCACTCATGGGCGAGATGGCGACCCTACTCCAAGGCACCCCTGGCGGCCGCCTGGTGGCCGACCTGACGACCGTGCCGCTGCTCCGCCGCGTGGTCGAGAGCCTGGCCACGATGCGCCCAGGCCGATACACCATCTACCTGGGCCGGCCGGATCCCGCCGCGGTTCGTCAGGACTGGGAGCAGGAAGTGACGCTTCTGCGGAGCGCTCGGCGGGCGGTCGTCACCACCCCGGAGACCACCCCACTCCCCCAGGAGGCCGACCGGCGTGACCCTGGCTTCGGCTGGCTCGCGCACCTCTGGTTCAGCGCCGTGATGGGCGAGGACACCGCCATGGCCGTCATCTGCCGGCCCGATGCCAGCCACCCCGAGGAAGCCTGGCTGCTCACCGATCCGACCGCGGTGCGCCGCTTCGTCGCCGCCGTCGAAGGCGAGCTCGCACGACCCGACCCGCAGCTCTTGGCTGTTTGACGCCTCCGTAGAATTGGGGCTTCTTGACCCCACCCAATCAGCCGTGGCCGTTGCTGGTCGCCGGCACCATCACCCGCGATGACGTCCGCACGCCGATGGGTGTCAATACCGACGGCCTTGGTGGATCAGCTACCTATTTCACTCTGGCTGGTCGCTTGTTCGCTCCCGTGTCGGTGGTCGGGACGGCCGGCCCCGACTTCATGCCCACGTTTCAGACCGCGATGAAGGGGACCGGCGCCGACCTGCGGAGCACAGTGACCTCCGAGCTCCCCACCTATCGCTGGTTTGCCGAACACGACTACGAGACCGGCACCACCCGCAACGAACGCTCCGACCAGGGCGCGTACCGCGGCTTTACGCCGGTCCTCACCGCCGACCAGCGCAAGGCCCGGATCGTCTTCCTCGGCAGCATGGAGCCGCGTCATCAGATGCGGGTGCTCGAGCAGCTCGATGACCCGTGGCTGGTCGCCGGCGACACGATGAAGCTCTACATTCGCGAGCAGCCGGAGGCGCTCGAACCCGTCCTTCGGCGGCTGGACTATCTGTTCCTCAACGCCTCGGAGGCGATGGCGCTGGCGAAGGTCGGAACGATCGAGGAAGCCTCGGAGCAGTTGCGCCATCGCTTTACGTTGCGCGGACTCGTCATCAAAGAAGGGCCGAAAGGCGCCACGCTCTACCGTCACGGCGACGACATTCACCTTCCCGCGTTGCCGGTCGATCCGCCAATTGACCCGACCGGCGCCGGCGACGCGGTGGCCGCCGGGTTCCTCGGCTGCCTCGCCGAGCAGCAAGTGGAAACCGACGATTCTGTGCGTCTGGCCCTTGGGTACGCCATGGTGATGGCGTCCTTTACCATCCAGCACTTCAGTGTGCGCGGGCTGCAACCGATCACCCGTGATGACGTCGAGGCTCGGATGGAGTCGATGGCGTGGCTTCCCTCGACGACAATAGGATGAGCTGGCAGGCCGGTGGCCTGACGATCGAGATCCTGCAGGGCGACCTGACGCAGCAGGATGTCGACGCGATCGTCAATGCCGCGAACAACGACCTGGAACTGGGCGGCGGCGTGGCGGGCGCCATCGCGCGAGCCGGCGGGCCGCAGATCCAGGCCGAGTGCCGGGCGATCGGCCCCATCGACGTCGGCGACGCCGCCATCACCGGCGGCGGCAATTTGACGGCACGCTTCGTCATCCACGCGGCGAGCATGCACCTGGGCGGGCGGACCAGCGCCGACAGCCTGCGCGGCTCGACGCGCCGCAGCCTCGAGATCGCCAGCGACCGGGACCTGCGCTCGGTCGCCTTCCCAGCGGTGGGGACGGGAATCGCGCGCTTTCCCCTGGAGGAGTGCGCCCGGATCATGGTCGAGGAGGTGGTCGCCCACGGCCGGAAGCCGAGCAGCATCCGCCAGGTCCGGTTTGTCCTCTTTGGCGCAGAAGCCGAGTCCGCTTTCCGCGATGAGGCGAACCGCCAGCTAGTGGCCCCTGAATAACCCGGGAAAGAAAATCGAGGCGACGAAGGCCAGCGTGACGACCGTGAGGAACAGCAGCACCGCCCCGCTGAACAGGTTGAAAAGTGGCGAATTCGCATAGCGGCCCATGATCCGCTTGTCGTTGGCCAGCACGATCAGCAGCGGCAAGAGGAGGGGCAGCAGCATGCCATTGATGATGTTCGGGAGGTTGGTGATCAACACCAACGGCGCCCTCGGGAACATGGCGATGCCGGCTCCCAGGACGATCATCGTGGTGTAAATCGTCAGGAAGACCGGAGCCTCGCGGAACGACTTATCGATCCCTCGCTCGAGCCCAAAGGCCTCGGTAATGGCGTAGGTGGTGGAGAGCGGCAAGACCGACGCCGCCATCAGCGAGGCGTTCAACAAGCCGATCGCAAATAGCTGTTCGGCATACTGTCCGGCCAGCGGTTTGAGGGCCAGGGCGATCTTCGCAAAGGCGGATGGGTCGGACGGGTCGACATGGATGTGCGCCGCATAAACGGTCGCTCCCGTGGCGACGATGATGAAGAACGCCACCACGTTCAACATCACGATGCCGGCCGCGGTATCGATCCGCTCGTACTTGAGGTCGTCGGGGTGCAGACCTTTGTCCGCGACGTTCGACTGCTGGAAGAACGCCATCCAGGGCGTGATCGTGGTGCCGACGATGGTGATGAAGATCAGGATGAACGGCGGCGTGAATTGAAACGTGGGCACCACCGTGTGATGGATCACCTCGCCCCATTTCGGGTGGGCAAGAATCGCGGACACGATATAGCCGAGATAGACCAGCGTGAGGAGCAGCAGCACCCGCTCGACCACCCGAAACGAGCCGCGCAGCACCACGAACCAGACCAGGAGGGCGGCGATCGGGATCGCCACATAGCGGGCGGCGTCGCCGAACAACAGCTGGGCTCCACCACCGATGCCGGCAAACTCCGCGACCGTCGTCGCCGCATTGGCGAAGAAGAGGAAGATCATCACCCAGAGCGTTGGCGCCACGCCGAAACGTTCGCGAATCAGGTCCGACAGTCCCTTGCCGGTGACGGTGCCCATCCGGGCAACCATGGATTGAATCGCGACCAAACAGATCGCCGTCACGACCAGCAACCACAGCAGGTCGTAGCCGAATTGCGAGCCGGCCAGGGCATAGCCGGTGATCCCGGTGGCATCATTGTCGACATTGCCGGTGATAATCCCGGGTCCGATCACCGCGAACAGCAACACCAGCCGGGCTCGCCGGCGACGGAGGAGATGGAACGGCCCGGCGAGCGTCCTCGACGGCGACAAGACGGCTAGAAGATGCGGCGGCGGCGCCCGCCGGCCCGCGCCGGCATGACCCGCTCCATCACGTCATCCACTGTCACGATGCCCTGGATCCGATTGTGCTGGTCGATGACCGGGACGGCCAGGAGATTGTATTTCGAGGTAATCTCGGCGACCTCGCGTGGCCCGGCATCCACCCTGACCGAAATCACATTCTTGATCATGAAGTCGCGGATCTTCGTTTCCGGCTTGGCGACGATCAGGTCGCGCAGGGAGAGGACGCCGAGCAGGTGCTCTTCCTCATCCACGACGTAGACGTAGTACACCGATTCCGCATCGGGCTCGAGCTCGCGCAGGCGGTCGATCGCCTCGGCCGCGGTCAGGGTATGGAGCACGGCGACGTACTCCGTCGTCATCAGGCCACCGGCCGTGTCCTCGCGGTAGGCAAGCAGCTCTTCGTTTCAGCCACTGTTGAGCCCGCTCGCGCGGCATGTCCGCGAGCAGGTCGGCGACCTCGTCAGGGGCCATCGCCTCGAGGATGTCCGAGGCGCGCTCGACATCGAGGCGCTCCAGGATAGAGGCTTGCATCTGCGGCTCGTCGATCTCTTCCAGGGTGTCCGCCGCCTTCTCATCATCGAGGGCGGCGAAGACCGCGTTGCGGTCCTCAGGACTCAGCTCGTTGACGATGTCGGCGATGTCGGCTGGATGCAGCTTGGCGAGCTTGGTGTGGGCGATCCGCAGCTTGACCGAGCTCACGTCGCTCTTCACCGGGTCGACCGCCTCCCAGGAGATCAGTTTCTGGGGCCAGTCGCGGCCGAGCAGCGAAGCCAGCCGCCGGCCCACGCCCTCCAGGCCAACCCGGCGCGCCAGCCCGCGGGCACCGATATCGACGCCGACGAGGAGCATCGTGCCATCGACCTGCGAGAGCTGAAGGTCATTCACCCGTACCACCCGGCGGCCGTCCATGTCGACGATCTGCTTGTCGAGGATCTGGCGGGAGAGCCAAAGCTCCGAGTCGGTGCGGGCGTGGGGCTGCAGACTGGACTCGTCGACTTTCAGGCTCAGCTCCTTGTTGTCCCAGCTGCGGACCACCGACCAATCGAGCGAGCGCACCTTGCGGTTGCCTTTCAAGATGATGCCGGTGACCCGGGGAAAGGGCTCGGCCATCACCACGACCAGGTCCCGAACTCGTCCGACGCGATGCTGCCGAACGTCGACCACCTCAGCGCCGATGAAATCGCTGAGGAAGATCAATCCCTACCCTAACCTCGGAATTGCTTGAACAGCAAGGACGCGTTGTGGCCGCCGAAGCCGAACGAATTGGACAGCGCCAGCTTGATGTCGAGCTCGCGGGCGCCCTCCGGGATGTAGTCGAGGTCACACTGCGGGTCGGGGTGCTCCAGGTTGATGGTTGGCGGCGCCACACCTTCCTCGACGGCCTTGACCGAGATCACTGCCTCGACCGATCCGGCGGCGCCAAGCAAGTGTCCCAGCATCGATTTCGTCGAGCTGATTGGGATCCGGTAGGCGGCCTCACCAAAGATGTCTTTGAACGCCAGGGTTTCCGCGACATCCCCCAGCTGGGTTGCGGTCCCGTGGGCGTTGATGTAACTCACATCCGCGGGCGCGACGCGCGCTTTGGCCAGGGTGCGCTTCATCGCCTGGGCCGCGCCAGCCCCCACCGGGTCCGGCGCCGTGATGTGACTGGCATCAGCGGTCGCCCCGTAGCCGACGATCTCGGCGATGATCGGCGCCCCCCGCTTGAGGGCGGTCTCGAGCGCCTCGAGGATCAGGATACCGGCCCCCTCCCCCATAACGAAGCCATCCCGCTCGAGGTCGAATGGACGGCTCGCCAGCTGGGGCTCAACCTGCCGCGTCGAGACGGCACGTGAGGCGCAGAACGCCGCCAGCGCCAGCGGCGTGACACAGGCCTCACTGCCGCCCGCGATCATGGCCGTCGCGTCGCCTCGCCTGATGGTCTCGAACGCCTCACCAATCGCGTGAGCACCGGAACTGCACGCCGAAACCGTGCAGTAGTTCGGTCCGCGGGCGCCGAGGGCGATCGAGATCATGCCCGCTCCCATGTCCGCAATCATCATCGGCACGGTGAAGGGACTGATGCGCGATGGTCCCCGCTCTTTGAGAATCGTGTGCGCCTCTTCGATCTGCTCCAGGCCACCAATCGCGCTCCCCACGATGACACCGACCTGGTCTCGGTTCGCCTCGGTGATCTGCAGCCCCGAGCCCTCGAGCGCCTCGCGGGTAGCGACCATGGCGAACTGAACGAAGCGGGACATCCGGCGCGCCTCCTTACGGTCGAGGCGAGTTTCCGGCTTGAAATCCACCACCTCGCTGGCCACCTGGCTCGGCATTCCCGATGGATCGAACGCCTGCACCCGGCGTACACCCGATCGACCGGCCTTCACCGCCTCCCAGGTCTCCCGCGTGGTCTGGCCGAGGGAGGTGATAGCGCCGGTGCCGGTGACGACGACGCGCGAGCCGTTTACCACTCGGCAATCCCCCCGCCGCCCCAGCGAAGACAGGCGGCCGCCCAGGTGGGGCCGCTGCCAGCGGCGAGCAAGAGGGTGGTCATCCCGTTTTGCAGCCGGCCGGTTTTGACCGCATCGTGCAGGGCGGTGAGCGGCGCGGCCGCCAGTAATGCTCCATAGCGTTCCGGCTCGAGCAGGAGGCGACTCGATGAGACGCCGGCCAGCTTGCTCCACGCCCGCATGATCTCGGGCGCCGACTGCTCCCCGATCACCAGGTCAATCTCCGACATGGTCAAACAGGCCGTCCGCAGGCACTCGCTGGCCCCTTCGGTCAACCCCCGCAACAGCGTGCGGTCCTGCGCGTCGCCGTTGCCTTCGGGGCGGGCCGCGCCACCCGCCATCGTCGACAGGACCCCGCTCTCGCCGCCGGTCGGGGTGAGAATCGCGGCCGCGGCCGCGCGCCCATGGACGGCACCGCCCTGTCCCGGCAGGTCCACCAGCTGGTTATCCGACTCGGCACCGATCAGCAAAACGGCCCTGGCACCGGCGGCGGTGTAGCGGATCGCGACATTGAGCGCCGCCAGCAGGCTGGTCTCGGCGGCGTACAGATCGAAGCTCCCCACCATCGGCAGCTTCAACTCCGTCTGCACCAGGCAGGCAGTGCTGGGCCAGAGCACATCGGGCGTCGTCGTGCCAACGATGATCAGCTCGAGGTCGGCGGCGCTCACGCCCGATGCCCGTATGGCGGCCCGTGCCGCGCCGGCCGCCAGGGATGGCGTCGTCAGCCCCTGATCGGCCTGGACCCGGTACGACACGCCGGTGAGATCCGTCCCACTCGGCCGGCGGGCTCCCGGGACATCGGCCGGCGGGCGGTAGATGCCCAGGCCGGCGATCGCCCCCAGCGCCACTCCGCGGCGCGCCTGGGCAAGCGAAGGCATCGAGGCGGAAGTCACGCCTCATTTTAAGTCGCGAGTTTGTGCGTGGTTACATACAGGCCGTAACCAAGGGCCGCCGGTGGGCATACATGACTGCGAGCGTGCCCGGGTGATCGCGTTCTGCCCGCCGGTTCGCTATTGTATAGACCAAATTTGGGTACGACCCCGTGCCCGCACTCCAACAACCAGCTAGGAGGGAGACGGATGGCCGAAGCGAATTTCGACAAGTTCCGCGGCATCATCGCGGAGCAGCTTGGCGTCGATGTCGAGAAGGTGACCCCGGAAGCCTCCTTCACCGATGACCTGCAGGCCGATTCACTCGATCTCGTCGAGTTGATCATGGCCTTCGAAGAGGAGTATGGGATGGAGATCTCTGACGAGGACGCCCAGAAGCTTCGGACCGTCGGCGAGGCCTGGAATTACGTCAAAGGGAAGGTCTCCGTCGCCTGACCCGCCAGCGCCGATGACCGCCCCCTATGGTGCCGGCCCCGTGGCCTTCGTCTTCCCGGGGCAGGGTTCGCAGTACGTGGGGATGGGCAAAGCCCTCTTCGACGTCTCCGGAACTGCCCGCCGCGTTTTCCAGCGGGCCGACGAGATCCTCGGCTTCGGCCTCACGCATATGTGCTTCGAGGGACCGGAGAGCGATCTCAACGACACCATCAACGCCCAGCCGGCAATCCTCACGGTGAGCATCGCATGCCTCAACGTGCTGCGCGAGCGCTGGCAGGCGATGGGCCAGGTGGTTGCCCCGCGCTACGTCGCCGGCCACAGCCTGGGCGAGTTCACCGCACTGGTGGCCGCCGACGTCATCGACTTCGATAGCGCCCTATTGCTGGTCCGCGAGCGCGGCCGGCTGATGAAGGAGAACGGTACCGAACGTCCCGGCGGGATGCTGGCCGTGCTGGGACTAGATCGCGAGGTGGTCGAGGCGGTGGTGGCGGAAGCGGCCGGCAGCGGCATCATCACCCTGGCCAACGCCAACTCGCCCGGCCAGATCGTGCTCTCGGGCGAGGCCGCGGCGCTCGACCGTGCCGCCGAGCTCGCGCGCGCGCGGGGCGCGGCCCGGGTGGTCCGTCTACCAATCAGCATTGCCTCGCACTCGCCGCTGATGGCGCGCGCCGCTGCCCAGTTCGGCGAGATCGTCGCCCGGCTACCGCTTCGCCAACCGCGGATCCCGGTCGTCGCCAATATCACCGGCCAGATCCTCACCAGCGCCGATGACATCCGCAAGGAGCTGGCCGACCACATCTTGAAACCGGTTCAGTGGACCTCGTCCGTGGTGGAAATGGTGGCCCGGGGCAGCGCGGAATTCCTCGAGATCGGGCCCGGCCAGGTGCTATCCGGTCTGATCCGGCGCATCAGTCAGGATGCCCACGTCGTGACGCTGAACGACCGCGAGGTCGCCCGGGTCCTCACCCCCTCACCCCTGGGATGAAGCGGGTCGTCGTCACCGGAGTTGGGGCGGTCACGCCGGTCGGTCTCGATGCGCCCAGCACCTGGGCCGCCATGCTGGAAGGCCAATCCGGGGTCGGCAAGGTCACCCTGTTCGACGCCAGCGAATATCCGGTCCAGATCGCCGGCGAGGTGAAGGGCTTCGACGCGACCGGCCGGATCGAACCGAAGGAGTTGCGGCGGATGGACCGCTACTGCCAGCTTGGGCTGGTCGCCGCCCAGGAGGCGTTCGCCGATGCCGGCCTGACGAAGAACGGGTTACTCGACGATGTCGGGGTGATCTTCGGCAGCGCCGCCGGCGGGCTCGGCGTCCTGCTCGAACAGCAGCGCATCCTGCAGGAGCGCGGCCTGCGCCGGGTCAGCCCGACCTTCATCCAGAACATGCTGACCGACACCGCCTCCGGGCACATCGCGATCGCGCTTGGCCTCCGTGGCCCCAATATGGCGGTGGTCTCCGCCTGCGCCACCGGCAGCGGCGCCGTGGGGGAGGCCTTCGAGACGATCCGCCGCGGCGATGCGGATGCGATCGTGACCGGCGGGTCCGAGGCCGTTCTCGTTCCCGTCGTCTACGCCGGGTTCTGTGCCATGCGCGCGCTGGCGCAACACGAAGACCCGACGCAGGCCTCGCGCCCCTTCGATCGGGATCGCAACGGCTTTGTGATCTCGGAGGGCGCCGGCGCCCTCTTGCTGGAGGAGTTGGAACACGCTCGCCAGCGCGGGGCTCGCATCTACGCCGAGGTGATCGGCTACGGCTCCAGCAACGACGCCTTCGATATGGCCGCTCCCGCTGAGGGTGAGGGCGCCTATCTCACGATGACCCGGGCGCTGCGCCGGGCGGAGATCGGACCCGAGCGGGTCGATTACATCAACGCCCATGGGACCGGCACCCCGATGAATGACAAGTACGAGACCGATGCAATCCACCGCGTATTCGGCAAGCACGCCGACCGCCTGGCGGTCAGCAGTACCAAGTCGATGACCGGCCACATGATGGGGGCCTCGGGAGCGGTGGAGGCCGTCGTCTGCGCGCTCACGATCCGCGATCAGATCATGGCGCCGACGATCAACCTGCAGACGCCGGACCCCGACTGTGACCTCGACTACGTCCCCGGACAGGCGCGCCGGGCGGACATCGGCGTCGCGTTATCGAACTCCTTCGGCCTCGGCGGTCATAACGCAAGCGTGATCCTGTCGCGTTATGACGCCCGGGTCTGACCCCCGCTTTTTTCGCGAGCTTTTTGAATACAAGTCGAATTCGAAAGGTTGTGCTATCATCAGGCCGATTTTGGGGGCGCCCGGGGCGTTCATCAGCCAGCAAAGGAGAGTGTTATGGCGGTTACGGGATATTGCCTGAAGTGCAAGAAGAAGGTCGACATCAAGGACCCGCAGCACATCACGATGAAGAACGGGAAGCCCGCCACCACGGGAACCTGTCCTACCTGCGGGACGAAGATCTATAAGATCGGCAAAGCGTAACGGAGCGTAACTCGAACTAAACAGCCGGTGAAAACCCGGCTTTTTTCTTTTCTGTCCCGCTAGGGCTGGGCGGCCGAGCGGCTGGCCGGTTCCTTGCTGGCCAGCTCGGACTCGATCAGGTCGAGCAGCACCTCGGTGGCGCTGAGCGCCACGTCGACTCCCAGGGTCTTGAAGATCCGGACGTTGGCCGGGTTGTTGACCCGGGCGACGGTCTTCGGGACGTTGAACTTGCGCTTCGCCAGCTGGCAGGCGACCAGGTTGTCCTCGTCGTCGCCGGTCACCGCCACCACCACGTCGGCCCGCTCCATGCCGGTGGTGGCGAGGAAGGCCATCTCGTCGCCATCGCCGACCATGACGATCTCGCCGAGCACCGAGTTCAGCACCTCGGCCCGGCGTGAATCTTTCTCGATCAGCGTCACCTCGTAGCCGCGATCGAGCAAGTGCTTGCTCAGGTAGTAGCCGACCTTGCCGCCTCCGATCACGATCACATACATAGCTGGCTCATGCTTTCAGCATCGCATGGATCTGCCTCGCCCCGGAGAGCGTCGGGCAGACAGTATTCAGGCCGAGCTCGCGGTAGACGTCCTCGCGGATCGGGTCGTAGATCCGGGTGATGACCCGGGGAACCTTGAAAATCTGCTGGGCGATCTGGGCCGCCATGATGTTGCGGTTGTCGCCGTTGGTGAGGGAGGCGAAGCCGTCCGCCGACTCGATGCCCGCCTCGCGGAGCACGTCCTCATCGATTCCGTTCCCAAGCACCATCTCGCCGGCAAAATCGCTGCCCAGCCGGTCGAAGGCGCGCCGGTTGTTGTCAATCACGGTGACCTGGTGGCCGGCCTTGGAGAGGGCCAGGGCCGCCATGGCGCCGACGCGGCCGCATCCGACGATCACGAGCTTCATAAAGCGAAGACCCATTCTAGGTCCTAGCGGCCGAGCGCCAACCGGGCCGCCTCCACCTCGGGGAGCCCGGCCTCCCGGATCTTGGCCTGGGTGGTCGCCACGTCGTAGGGCACCCGACCGAAGCGGACGGCGGGCTTGCCCAGATCGACCACCGCGAAAGCCGCTTGCGGGTTGCCGTCACGCGGCTGGCCGACGCTTCCCGGATTGACCAGCGCGGCGGGCGGCAGGTCGATCCAATCCTCCGACTCGGGGGCCTGCTCGCCTTCCTCGCTGAAGATCCGGGGGAGGTGGGTGTGCCCGAAGAAGCAGAGTCGCTTCCCCAGCCTCGTCAGGATCTCGAGCGCCTGGAGCTCATCAAGGATGTACTCCCAGACGTAGGGCTTGCGCGGGCTGCCGTGGACGTACCGGTGGGAGCCCAGGCGGCCGTACTTGGGGAGGCTTGCCAGATACCGCCGACTCTGCGGCGTCAGCACGGCCTGGGTCCATCGGGCGGCGGCAGCCGCATGCGGATTGAACCAATCGAGCAGGGCCGGCTCGAGCATCGCCTGGTCGTGATTGCCCATCACCGCTCGCGCCCGCAGGGCGCGGAGCCGGCTGATCACGGCATTTGGGTCGGGGCCGTAGCCAACGATGTCGCCCAGCACAACGATGCGGTCGACCGGTGGCATGGCGGCGAGCACCGCCTCGAGCGCCTCGAGATTGCTGTGCACGTCGGAGAGGAGACCGAGGGTCGGGCCAGAGGTGGGCTCAGGCGTAGACGCGTTCGTGGGCGTAGATGAAGAGAATGCGCAGCGTGGCGGCGACCGGCACCGCGACGAAGAGGCCGAGGATGCCGCCCAGGTAGCCACCCACCACGAAGGCAACGATGATCAGCATCGGGCTCAGGTGGACGGCATCGCCGAACACCTTGGGCGAGATGAAGTTGTAAATGACGTTCGAGATCACGAAGTAAAGGATGAGCACCACGACGACCTTGCCCGACGACTGCGAGACAAAGGCGGCCACCGCGACGGCCGGAAGGGCGCCGAGAAAGGGCCCGATGAAGGGGATAAAGGCCGTCACTCCAGCGACGATGCCCAGCACCAGGGCGTAGGGGACGCCTACGAACCAGAGGGCGATCCCGGTTACCAGTCCGACCAGGGCGCAGATGGCCAGCTGACCGCGCATGTAGGCGCCCAGCATGCGGTAGACGTCGGCCGCCACGTCGCGGGCATCGGTGCGGTAGCCCTGCGGCACCAGCTCCTCGAAGAAGTGGCGGATGAAATGGGCGTCCTTGACCAGGAAGAAGGCCACCAGCAGGACGAGGATCGTCTGGAACATCCAGTTGACGAGCATGAACACGTTTTCCACGACCGACGAGAGGTGGCCGGCCAGCAAGCCCGGTAGGTTGTGGACCGAGTCGTTGTAGGCCTGCCGGAGGTCAATCGGGAT
>VBGO01000463.1 GCA_005882525.1 Chloroflexota bacterium | reverse complement strand
GACTCGACGCGACGCCAGATGCACATATAAAAGGATGTAGAGCCGCCTGAAGAAGATCGTGTCTACGCTGAAGAAATCGGCGGCAACCAGGGTCTCGGCGTGCGCGCTCAGGAATTGCTTCCAGGTCAGCTGAGACCGTCGGCCGGCAGGCGGAACCCGGGCGGCGATCAGCACCGAGCGGATCGTGGTCGCAGCGACTCGGTGGCCAAGCTTCAAGAGCTCGCCGCGTATCCGGAAGTACCCCAACGCGGGTTCTCGCGCGCCATCCGAAGAATCAGCTGACGGGACTCGGCTGAGATCGGCGGCCGGCGACGGCGCGGTCGGCCCCGGGATACCGCCCACTTCCTTCGCACTAGTGCGCGGTGCCAGCCGAGCACCGTTTCCGGTTTCACCAACAGTGCCGCCAAGCCCGATCTCGGAATGCGATCGCGCAACGCCGCCAGAACCATCCGATCGCCGGCACTCCGGTGCACCCGCGTGATCTGCCTCTCCAGAACCTGGACCTGGCGTCTTAAGGCCAACACTTCGGCCTGCAGCTTGGCTTGGTCCCCACGGTTGGTCGCCAGAACATCCACCAAAACGCGCAGTAGCGAGTAGATGAGAGAGCCCGACCACCCGGTGGGCAATCTATCTGGCCGAGGTCATTGCTCGCTCAAGGGCTCGTCGACGAATTTGACGTATTTATTGAACCCCACACCATTAGAAGGGGTGTGCTACATGCGTGCTACACCAATACATCGGCGTTGTCAGATACCGACCGCGGCGAGAGTAAGGCCTGAATTCAAAATTTGGTCGGGGGCCCGGGATTTGAACCCGGGGCCTCACGGTCCCGAACTCTGAGAACGCTCGTCCAGAAATGCCGGAAACGATCGGTTTCTATTCGAAATTGCCAACCAGAGTCACAGTGATGTTGTGATTTGGGGTGATTTGTTCGCTCGATTGCTACATGAATTGCTACACGGCATCGGAGCCGCCGGTTGACTATCGATACCTTGGAACGTTCTGATCATTAGCATTCCGCGATGCGGATTAATAGATGACGCGCGCGAAGCTATTCAGTCCTTGATCCGAGCCCTTAATCGCGTAGAAGCGTCCCATCCCCTCTACTTCGCTCAGAGGGCGGGCGCCGAAGCTGGTCTCTGTCTTAAGCGAGCGCGGGCCCGTCTGGCATCTGGTCCGGCCGAAGCCAGGTGCGAAGGTGGCTCTCCGCGAGCCTTGCAGCCCCAGCGAAGGGGCCCTCGCCGTATGCCAGGCTCATCCTGACTAGCTCTCGGACCTTGTGTTCGACGGCGGCAATTGTCTGCGCGACGGTCGTCGCCGCCGAGCCCTCGTAGCCGATCGTGGCGCCGGAGTTGCACACAAAGTCGGCAAGCGCCGGAATGCCCCGGTTCCTCAGAATGGCGAGGCCCGCTGCCGTATACGGCACGTTGGCCGCCGGGGCAACGACTCGCACACTAAGCCCTGCCGCGCGAGGCTCATCAATGACTCCGATGCGCGCGCCAGGAACCAATACATCGGCCTTGACGGTGTACAGGTCGGCGGCCGGCTTGAGGCTTGCCCTCACGTGCTCGACCAAGCGGTCTCCGCGCCGGGAGCGAAGATCCAGCAACTGCTCGACATCGAATCCCTGCGCGCGATTGACGGAACCATAGATGGTTGAGAACCCGACGATTCGCGCGCCGCGTCTGCTCATTTCCAAGGCTGTCGCACCACCGACCTTGCCGAAACCCTCAAGCGCGACGCTGCGCCCGTCGAGCCCTCCAAGCGCAGCCTCCGCGGCCACCGCTACGCCGAGACCGGTGATGAACACATCCAGTGGCATCCCGTGGTGTGAGCCGTGCATGAAGCCTGCTCGATCTCCTCCCGGCAATGAGACGAGATCTTCCGCGGTGGTGCCGAGGTCGGTCCCGGTCAGGAAAGTCCCTGCCTCGACCAACGGACGGATCTCGTCACAGTAGCGCTTGACGGCATCATTCCTCTCAGCTGCAGTAGCGCGGATGGCAGCTTTCGCGCCACCGAAATTGACACCCAGCACCGCCAGCTTGTAAGTCATTGCTCGCGCGAGCAGCCGTGTTTCGCGCTCGCTCACATCGGGTGCCAGGCGAGTTCCACCAACGCTGGTCGGGCAGTCGATGTCAAAGCACACGTACGCATCTACTGTCTTGAGACGGAGAGTCCTCATGAATGTGAGCACAGCTTGGCGCGT
>VBGO01000462.1:2657-3104 GCA_005882525.1 Chloroflexota bacterium | reverse complement strand
ACTCAATCCTCGCCACCGAGGTGTCGGTCCGGCTTGCTCGCCGGATCGACGCCCTTGTCGGACCGACTCTGACCTACGGACTCTCCGGAGACCATCGGGGTTATCCCGGCATCCCATATCTCTCGGTCAAGACGATGACGGGTCTGGTCCAGGACATCGTTTTATCACTGGCTCTCGGCGGATTCCGCGAGATCATTCTCGTGAACGGTCACTACACGAACAGCATCGCGCTGTCAGCAGCGTTCATGGAGATAGGGGATCGGCTGCCGAAGGGCACCATCGCGTTTCCGTTCAACTATTGGGATGCTCTGCCACCAGATGAGCTGAGCGCATATCTCGGGGCTGAGGTTGGCCTTCACGCGAACATCGGCGAGACTTCTGCCGTGCTGGCAGTGAACGAGTCGCTGGTAAAACTCGAGCACGCGGTTCGCGAATTCCCGGCGTTCC
>VBGO01000462.1:0-2643 GCA_005882525.1 Chloroflexota bacterium | reverse complement strand
ACGTGCCAGTCGATCCGGGGTGTGGGGCGACCCTTCCGGCTCGACGGCACAACGTGGCCGACAGTATCTGAATCAGATCGAGGAGGCGTCTGTCCGGTTCGTCCTGAACGTCGAGGCCATGTTCCGCGCATTTCCGGATGCCACACGATGAAGGAAGAGCTTGTTGCCGAGTGGGCGAAGGTGTTGGGAGTCTCGATTCCAGGTGACAGGCTGACCGAGGTCGCGCAGTCAGTCGAAAGTCAGATCGCAGGGCTTGGCGGCTTGCCGTCCGAAGAGCTCGAGGAAGTCGAACCAGCGACTCTCTTCGAGCCGAGGTGGGACGAGTGAGGAACGAGCTGTGGGCCCTGAGCATGGTGGATGCCGCGGCCCTGATTGCGGCGCGTGACCTCAAGCCTTCTGAGTACGCCGCGTCAGCGCTTGCCCGCTTTGAAGCGGCGGAACCTCTGATTCACGCATTCGTGTCTGTTGATGCGGAAACTGTCATGCATGAAGCTCGGCTTCAAGATGAGAAAAGGAGCGGTGTCCTGCGCGGGATTCCGGTTGCCATAAAGGACATCTTCGATGTGGCCGGTACTCCGACCGGATGCGGGTCGCGGGCGATGGCCTCGTCCCCTCCAGCTGCGGTTGATGCGGCCGCGGTGGCTCACCTTCGGTCCACGGGAGCAATCGTCTTTGGCAAGACGGCTACGCACGAGCTGGCTTGCGGTGTGTACACACCGCCTACTCGCAATCCATGGGACCTCGAGCGAAGTCCGGGTGGTTCCAGCGGGGGTTCGGGGGCAGCCGTCGCGGCGGGCATAGTGCCGGGCGCAATTGGTTCGGATACCGGTGGTTCGATCCGGATTCCGGCATCACACTGCGGGCTGGTCGGACTCAAGCCGACCTACGGGCGGATCAGCCGCCGCGGAGCTCTTGCTCTGAGCTGGTCACTCGACCATGTAGGCACTCTGACGCGAACCGTGGAGGATGCCGCCTTGATGTTTTCGGTGCTCGCGGGTCCCGATCCAACAGATCGAACCACGCTCGAGCGACCATATCTGCCGGAACCGCTTTTGCCCGCAAAGGATCCTGTGCGGGGCTTGCGAATTGGGATCCTGGATGGCGCTCCGTTCTCCCCCATGGAGCCGGACGTCAAAAACGGCCTGACTGCCTGTCTGAAACGGCTTCAGCAGGAGGGCATTGAGGTCGTGGAGGTCAAAGTGCCTGAACTTCAAACATGCCTGGCCGCGGAGTTCGCGATCGTTGCGGCAGAGGCGGCTTCATATCACGAGAGTCGTATCCAGCACTCCGCGGACCTGATCGGAGCGGACGTCCGGGGATTGCTCGAGACGGGCCTCTTGCTGCCGGCTTCCCTCTACCTTCGAGCGCAAAAAACCCGCAGTGTCATTCAACGGGCGTTGAAGACGTTGTTCGCCAGCCAGCGGCTTAACGCCCTTGTTGCGCCCACGGTGCCGGCCAGAGCACAGAAATGGGATCAGCTCGACTACGAATTCGCTGAAGGGACCGAACCGGTCATTCAAGCCCTAGTCCGAACGACGGCGCCTTTCAATCTCGCTGGTTTGCCGGCTGTCGCCGTGCCGGTTGGGGTGAGCGGCTCCGGGTTTCCACTGAGCGTTCAGGTTGTCGCTCGACCATTCGACGAGCAGACAGCTTTACGGATGGCGCTCGCGATTCAGAGGACCACTGGCCGAATCGAGAGTCCCAACGTTCTCCAGACCGCTAGTGGCAACTGATTGTCGATGCAGGAGGTCGAATGGAACGGACGTACCTAGAACCTGAAGGAATAGCCGCGCCACCAGAGCCCTATTCACACGTCATTCGCTGCGGCGACATGGTTTACATAGCTGGGCAAGTTGCATTTGACGAGCACAACAAAGTAGTCGGCGTCGGTGATGCGCGGAAACAAGCGGAGCGGGTGTGGCACAACATCCGACTCGCGGTCGAGTCCGCGGGCGGTGAGCTTGCGAACGTCGTCAAGATCACGATCTTTCTCAAGGACATACGTCATGCGTCTGAGGAGATCGCGGTTCGACAGCACCTTTTCGAGCCGGGACGGTTTCCAATCTGTACTCAAGTTCAGGTGGCGAACCTGGGTCTACCGGATCTGCTGATGGAACTCGACGCCATCGCAGTACTGGATTAACAAACGGGATTCGGGCGATCGTAACCGGCGGCGCGCGCGGCCTTGGCTACGCGATTGTGGAGCGCCTTGTGGCTGAAGGAGCGTCAGTTGCGATTCTCGCCTTGCATGCCGAATCTGTCGACAACGCCGTAGCCAAACTCGGAGCGGATCCCAGCCGTGTGATGGGGCTGGTGGCGGACGTTTCCCAAGAGGAAGCAATAAGGGTTGCCGTAGCGCAAACCGTGGCCGCCTTCGGGCACCTCGACATCATGGTCAACAATGCCGGCAGCATTGTGATCAGTCCCCTCGTCGACTTGACCACAGGAGACTGGGATCGCCTTGTCGATGTGAACCTGCGAGGTGTCTTCCTTGGCTGTCGGGAAGCGGCACGACACATGATCCCTCGGGGCCGCGGAGGCCGGATCATCAACGGAGCCTCTGGAGCCGGACGTCGAGGAGGCAGCCTGATCAGCGCCTACGCGGCCACCAAGGCGGGTGTGATCGGATTGACGCAGAGTCTT
>VBGO01000461.1 GCA_005882525.1 Chloroflexota bacterium | reverse complement strand
GTTACTGGGCGAGTGGGCGGCCCTCCATCACTTCGAGCGGATCGGCCTCGATCTCCAGCAGTTCCCCATCGGGGCCTTTGAAGTAGAGCGAATTCTCCACCCGATCCGGGCCGAAGTACTCGATGCCGCGCTTGTCGAGCTCGCCGCGGATGCGATCGAACTGGTCGCGGGGCACCGAAATCGACACATGGTGCATGCCTCCGACCGACTCCCGGGTTGGCGGCATCGGGTCCTCCGGGAAGTCGAAGAAGGCGAGCAAGTTCCCATGGCCCAGGTCATGGAAGAAGTGGGTCGAGCTGAGCAGGTCGCGATTCTCGAAGAGCTCCACCAGCGGGAAGCCGAGGACCTCGCTGTAGAACTTGATGGTGCGCTCGATGTCGGAGCAGATCAGCGCCAGGTGGTGGATGCCGCGGGCGCTGGTCGCCGGTCGCTTCTGCTTCGGCTTGAGATACGCCTGCTTGAGCGCCTCCCGCTTGGCTGCGTAGTCGACTTTGGTGGTAGCCATCGCTCCTCCCGAGCTAGATTTTGAAGAACAGCCGCCGGATCCGGTAGGCGAGTTGACGGTCGCCGATGGCCGCGCCGCCCGGGTACCGCTGATAGGCGGTAAGCACCCAGTCGTTGGGATCGAAATTGAAGACGACGGGACAGGCGGCGACGCTCGCCTCTTCGTACGTCAACTTGGCATCCTTAAGCTGCAGCTTCCAGCTGCCGCCCTGCTCGCCACTAACGCGGACGCCCCACGTCGCATCGAATCCCTTCGCATGTTCCGCGTCAACCGTATTCTGCAGCACGATGAACATGATCGGGATCAGGGTAGTTGCGGCGTCGTCACTCAGCGGCTGGCTCTCGCCAAGTCCCGCTCGAATATCCCAGCTATGTACTGAGTAGTCGACGAGCTGCCACACCGGATAGATGGATGCTGGAAGCGGGCCCATATAGACATGGGGCACGACCTCATTAGCCCATTGGTCAGGCGTCAGGGTGTCGAAGATCTCAAAGAGCTTCGTCGACGACTCCTTGAGCCGGGCTATCAATTGCGCACGCGACGAGGTACGAAAACTCTTAGCTGCGTCATCGAGCATTTTGGCCATGCCCGTCACGCCCAGCGGTTCCGGGAACGGCTCCTTTGCGCGGGCGAGATTGAACCGCTTGATGTAGCCCTCGGTTACATCAACCAGGTGCCCCACCTGGTCGCGAATTTCCCACTCGGTGCAGGCGGTCGGCGTCTTCCACGTCTCGTCGTTGGTGCCGTCGATCAGGTCGTAAAACCCCTGCCGCTCCTTGCGAACCACCTTCAACAGGTGGTCCTTAGCCTCGGGTGCAAAGGTGTTGATACGCGCGGGCCGGACTTCAACGCTCATGCAACTTCCTCCTCTTGATCGGCCCCTTATTCACCTCCCTCCGCCGCTCGGGGGCTGGGACCTGAGCCGCGCCCCTAGGATGCACCCAGAAAGGCCAAAAGACAAGACGGAAAGGGTTGCCGGGACGCCCGGATGAGGCGCGGTTAAGGGCCGATGACGATGGGAATCTCGAAATGGACACCGCTACCCTGGAAGCGGAGGCGGTAAGTGCCGGCAGCCGGGCGCAACCACTGGTTACGGCTCCGGGAATTCTGGTAGTTGATCGGATTCAATTGCCCCTTGGGGACGGTGATTCCAGCGCCCCCGACAATGACCCTGAGCGGGTTGCCGGCGCTGTCGAGTAATTCGACGAAGGGTGGTATCCCGGGCCCCTCGAGGGCCACTGGTGAGGCTCCATTGACAAGCGCCTCCATGTGAACGACGTCAGGCGTAATCTCCAGCGTCTCCACCGTAACCTTCCACCGACCCAGCCGGAACGGGTTGGGCGCCGCCAGTATCTGTCCGGGCTGAACCTTGACCGGGACGGCGAAGGCCCAGTTACCCTCCACGATTCCGCCCGCCGGTGTCCAGATCTGGAGCTGGGCGATGTTGAGGGTCAGGTGGGCAATCCCGTCGGGTCCTGCGCGTACCCCCTGGTCGAGCGTGACATAGTAGTCGCCGCGGAAACCCGGGGCGTGAACCGGCCCGGCCGAGCCGCCTGCGCTGATCAGGCCTTGCTCGTCGCTGACCCTCAGGTTCGGTAAGCCCATATCCGGGGTCTCTCGGAAAACGAAGACCGTTCGAGCCGTGTCTGCATAGGCACCGATCAGCATGATGCTCCGGCCGTTGTCGGTCGACGAAATCTGGAAGGGAGTCACCAACTCGGCCACCGGCGTGAGCCCAGCCATCTCGAGATCCAGCGGAGGAATCGGGTAGGTGACCACCAGCGCCGAAGCCACGTGGACCGATGGCAGCGCCGCGGGGATCTGCACCGCTCCGGTTGCCCGGCCGCAGGCGGCCAGGACGAGCGACCCGCCGATCGCCAGCCCCACGAGGGCGCGCCGCCGGCCGGTGGTTACCACACGCGCAGCATACGGCTACACGCCGGAAATTTGGGCCTGATCGGGAGATAATCTGGCCGTGTACGACGCCGCGGCCTGGCACGACTACTTCCTGATGGTGGGGGGCGGCGCTGCCGCCCTGACCGGGTTGGTCTTCGTCGCGATGTCGCTGCATCTCGACCAGATCGCCCTGAACCCGGCCCACCGGCACCGGGCTCGCACCGTCCTCACCGGCCTGACCGCCGTGTTCATCCGGT
>VBGO01000460.1:2314-2808 GCA_005882525.1 Chloroflexota bacterium | reverse complement strand
GAGCAGCAGCGGGACCAGCGCCAGAGCGCCGGATGCCAGGATGGCCAGTAAAAACCCGACCAACCCTCCGAGCAGCGCGCACATTAACTGAACAACCCGCAGCTCGACTCCATCCATCCGTTCCGGGTCGATGCCGGCTTGGATCAAGTAGATCGGGTCGAGACGCGTCGGGCGCAGATGGAGGCGATTGCCCCAGAGCAATGCAACAGGCCGCAGCCACCGTTGGTACCAACCCTCCTGCTCGCGCTGATGTAGCCGCCACTCGACCGGAGACAGCGTCGTGGCTCGGATCAATGCCGCGCCCGACGAGGCTCGCGGGCGACCCATGCCGAACACTGCCTGAAATCCGACCAAGCAGGCGAGGGCGGTGCAGACACTTCCCAACATCATGCTTCGAACCGAGCGATCCGCAAGCTTAAGGCGATACCGATCACCTCAAGGGCCGTGGCAAGCGGAAAAAGGATGTATCGGCCAACCATCGTTTCATCGAGCAC
>VBGO01000460.1:0-2171 GCA_005882525.1 Chloroflexota bacterium | reverse complement strand
GGCAGGTGGTTGCTGGCGCAGATCGTCAACGTTTCCCAGATCAGCCCAAGGTTGGGCGTCTTAACCCGGGCGCGGATCGTCACCAAACTTTCATGGAGTGGGACATCGAGCAAGAAGCGCTGGATGATGAAGTCGAGGTCCTCCCGGACCCACGGATCCGTGCAGGTCAGGCGTGCTTGACGGAGCGCGTCAAGGTACGTGTTTCCGGCGGTCAGTCCGCTGAGGACCGCCTGCAATAGCCGAGGCGCTTCTAGCTCGCTTCGTCGGGACTGCGCATGAACCAGCCACGCGAGATAGAGGCGAGGAACAAGAAGGCCGCCGACGCCAGCGAAGATCGCCAGCACTGGGGACTGTAACCAACCGAGGGCAAACAAGCCGATTGGTGCGAGCAATGCGATGACGACGTACGACCGTGGGTTGCCCGCGATCCGAGCCTCGGCAAGCCGCTCCTTCTGATGAGCGGTCAGTCGCTCGATCAGTCGGCGATGGCGGGGATTCTTTGTCCGTCGGCCTCGCATGGCGAGGGCGAGGCTCAATATAGCCAGCCACAGGCAACCAGCGGCTACGACATCCACCGCATCCCCTGGAGCGCGAGCTTGCGCGCCAGCCGGGCACTGGGCCGGTACTCCGGGATGCCTTTAAAGTCCAGCCCTATCCCCTGCGGCCCGTTCGTCAGCTCGCTCGTAAACACTGTATGCAGTTCGTATCGACCGTCGCCATCAACGTCGCGAAGTTCGGCGATCTCTTGGACGCAGCGTCGCCCGTCGCGCAGCCGACTGACGAAGACCACGAGGTCGAAAACGCGTGCAATATAACGCCGGATCTCCGGCGGGCTGAGCTGGCCAAAGTCCCGGCTGATGAGGAGCTCGAGCCGAGCGAGGGCATCCGCGCAGCTGCTCGCATGAATGGTCGTGGCTGAGCCGTCATGGCCCGTATTCAGGGCCTCGAGCACATAGAAGGCCTCTTTGCTATGCCGAATTTCACCAATGATCAATCGGTCGGGACGCATGCGAAGCGCGTTCTGCACAAGATCGGCGACATCCAGCCGCCGGTCCTGCGTCGTTTTCCCGGCGAGCTCCTTCGAGTGGACACATTCGAGTTTGACCCAGTGAGGATTGTCGAGCTCCAGCTCGGCCGTGTCTTCGATCGTAATGACGCGTTCTTCCTCGGGAAATGCGCTGACGATGGAGCGAAGCAAAGTGCTCTTGCCGGAGCCCGTAGCCACAGCGATCAAGATGTTCGCCCGGGCGATGGCCACTGCCTCGAGAAATGCACACATTTGATGCGACAGGCCACCCGTGCTGACCCAGCTCGCTTGGCTGAGGTCCCGCTCGTCCGGCAGTAGCGCTAGACGGACTCGACTGAACTTCCGTATGCAGAGAGTCGGGCCCCCAACCGGGGCATAAACGGCATTGGCGCGACTGCCGTCGACCATACGGGCATCCACGAGCGGCTTTTCGATATTGATCTCTCGTCCGACCAGAGCGACGATCTTCTGAATCACCTGCTCGAGCTGTGCCTGATCCCGAAAGGCGTTGGGGACGAATTCGAGCCGACCGCGACGCTCGATATAGATCTCGTCGAAATGGTTCACGAGGATGTCGGTGATCTCCGGATCGACCATCAGGGGCTGCAGTGGCCCCAGGCCCACAATTTCGTCAAAGAGGCCATCGACCAGATCTGATGTGGGTACGAGCTGGCGCTGACTGATCGCCGCCCGGATTCGATCCCTGAGTATCGTGCTGCGGTTCGGATTGGTGGAGAACGGATCGAGGATCTCCGGGTCGACCTGAAGCGTGAGCTGGGCACGCACGAAGTGGCGGAGCTCTTCCGGGCTGACTAAGTGGGTGGGCTGGGCAGCCTCAGCCAGCACGGCGGCCCTTTGACCACCAGGCGAACGGCAGTCTCGACCGCGATGGCGCCGGCAACTGCAAGGCGGGATAAACCGACGCGGCCAGTCCGCGAAGAGCCTCACCCGCAGCGCCAACGCTCCTAGTGACGATGGGCTCATGCCGGTTCTCAGCTGTGTCAAACGCGGGATCATACGGAATGCAGGCAACCAATGAGCCACTCAGGTCACCCATCGGCTCGGCCAAGCTAAAGCCGTCGCGCATTTTGTTGGCCACGTACTGAAGCTTGGGGCCGAGGCCGATTCGGCGAAGTGCTTCGAC
>VBGO01000021.1 GCA_005882525.1 Chloroflexota bacterium | reverse complement strand
CCTGCTCGCGGGCTGCGCTACCCACCGCCATCGAGGTGGCCAGGAAGCTCGGCGCCGACCTTTCGTTCCTGCACGTGGCCGAGCATGACCGCAGCCGCGCGGCCGTTTACTCCACTGAGAGCCCGGCCGAGGCGACCACATTGGTTGCCGGCGCGGTGAAGATGGCTCGCGACGGGGGCATTGCCGTCGCCAACGTCTGACGAAAGTCCTCCCCGCGAGGGGTCTTCGGACCCCTCGCGGAGGGCCGAAAGACCATCGTGATCGACGCGATCGCGCTGTTCACTCAACTCGTGAGCCGTCCGAAAGCTCAAACAAGAAAAACTCCCTCGCTGAGGGATCTGTAGGAGGACGTGAGATGAACAAGGCAATTCGGTGGCGAATCATCACTCTTCAGGCGATCATGGTCGTGGTTCTTGCTGGAGCCGCTGCGTTTGCGTACGGGATGGGGACTTTCACCACGACGCAGATTCACGACGAGCTGACTTCGCAGCAGGTCTACTTCCCAGGCGCCGACCAGATCAAGGCCGGCGGAGCGCTCGACCCCGCGAAGTTTCCGCAGGAGATCCGGGACCAGGCTGGTAACCAGGTGACGGACGGCAACCAGGCTCGCATCTACGCCAACGACTTCCTCGGGGAGCACCTGCAGGGCGTCGCCGGCGGCCTTACATACGCCACCGTGGGCACCAAGGTTTCAGCGCTGAACGCCCAGCTCGCCGACACGCCAAAGGACGACCCGAACTACGCGAACCTTCAGAAGCAGATCACAACGCTGAACGCTCAGCGGGAGACACTTTTCAAGGGTGAGACTCTGCGGTCAATGCTTCTGAACGCTTACGGCTGGTGGACGATCGGCGTTTACACGACCTACGCGGCATTCGCTCTGATGATCGTGGCTCTCGGTGTGCTCGGCGCCCTCGTCTTCGAGGTGTTCGTCGCAGCTCGCAGGCCCGAAAGAATCAAGGTCGCGCAGAAAATCGCTGCGTGACAGCGCATTCAGGACGGCAAGCTCCGGGGGGCGCAAGCCCCTCGGAGCTCTTTTGTGAACAGACGAGTCTTAGGTGAAACTGACGCACATGGCGCTTGTACAGCCGGCTGGCACTCAGGTCCGCAACCCCTACTCCCGCCTCCCCAACTGGCTCTACCCGACCTTCGTCGTCGGTGCGCTCAGCCTGTTCGCGGGTTTCGCCGCCTGGGTTGTCTTCTTTCAACCCGCCGGCTCTTTCGGTCCCTATCTCAGCCCCTTCGACTCGCCCTTGATCAAGCTCGGTCCCATCCCGCCCGGGATCTGGGTTGCCTGGGCGCCGCTGGCCTTCCGGCTCACCTGCTACTACTACCGCAAGGCATACTTCCGGTCCTTCTTCTGGCATCCGCGGTCCTGCGCAGTGGCCGAGCCAGGCCGCGGGCGCTACCGGGGCGAAACCGCCCTCCCGTGGGTCCTCAACAACTTTCATCGCTTCGCCTTCTACGCCACATTCGTGCAGGTCCTCTTTCTCTGGTACGACGCGATCGTTGCGTTCAACTTCAGTGGACATTTCGGTATCGGCGTCGGCAGTGCCCTGATGCTCGCAAACGTGCTGCTGCTTTCCGGCTACACGTTCGGCTGTCACGCGTTGCGCCACCTCGCTGGTGGCCAACTCGATTGCTTCTCGTGCTCAGCCGCGTCGCGTGCTCGCTTCCACCTGTGGAAGGGCGTCACAGTGCTCAACATCCGCCACGACCGTTGGGCCTGGGCGAGCCTGGCCTCGGTCGCGGCGACCGATATGTACATCCGGTTGCTGATGGCCGGACTGCTGCATGACCCAAGGTGGATCGCGTGAGCCCGGCGACATACGAGACCATCGAGACCGACGTGCTCGTGCTCGGCGCGGGCGGCGCCGGTCTCCGCGGTGCAATCGCCGCCGCCGAAGGAGGCGCTCGCGTGTTGGTCGTGTGCAAGTCATTGCTCGGAAAAGCACACACCGTGATGGCCGAGGGCGGCGTCGCGGCGGCGCTGCACAACGTGGCCTACCAGGACACGTGGGAAGTCCACTCGACTGGCGGATGGCCGAGATCCACGCCAAGGAATCGCCGGAGCGTGTGCTCGAACTCGAGCGATGGGGCGCGGTCTTCGACCGCACATGGCAGGGGCGCATTCACCAACGCCCCTTTGGCGCACACACGTACCCGCGGCTTGCCCACATTGGCGACCGCACCGGCCTCGAGCTGCTGCGCACCCTGCAGGATCGCGCCGTCCACACCAATCGCGTGGACGTACAGATGGAAGTGACCGTTTTCAAGTTGCTGAAGTCAGGCGGGCGGCTCGCTGGGGCGCTTGCCTACCGACGTTTGGACGGCTCGCTGATTCTCTACCGCTGCGGCGGGCTGCTCCTGGCTTCTGGAGGTGCGGGAAAGATGTACCGCGTCACCTCCAACTCGTGGGAGAGCACGGGCGACGGCACCGCGCTCGCCTACGACGCCGGCGCGCAGCTGCGTGACATGGAGATGGTGCAGTTCCACCCCACGGGCATGGTATGGCCGGCAGGGGTGCGGGGCATCCTGGTCACGGAAGGCGTTCGGGGGGAGGGCGGTGTGCTGCGCAACATGGACGGCGACCGCTTCATGGAGCGATACGACCACGAGCGAATGGAGCTCTCGTCACGAGACATCGTCGCCCGCGCCATCAACTCCGAGGTGGGCGCGGGACGCGGTTCGCCACACGGTGGCGTGTTCCTCGACATCACACACCGCAAGCCGGAGTTCATCAAACGCAAGCTTCCCTCGATGTACGAGCAGTTCCTGAAGCTGGCCAAGGTGGACATCACCAAGCAGCCGATGGAAGTCGCGCCCACGATTCATTACGCCATGGGCGGCGTTCGGGTCGACGCCGAGACCGGCGCCACCACCGTCCCGGGACTGTATGCGGCCGGTGAGGTCGCTGCAGGTCTGCACGGAGCCAATCGCCTGGGTGGCAACTCGCTCAGCGACCTGTTGGTATTTGGCAAGCGTGCGGGAGAGGGTGCCGCCGCCGCGGCCCTTTCAACCTCAAGGTCTGCGAATGCGACGCTCGACCAGGGGGAAGTCGATGACGCAGTTGCCGTTTTGATGGCTCCGCTCGACCGACCGGCCGGCGAGAACCCATACCAGCTGCAGGTCGAGATCCAGGAAACGATGAGCAAGTACGCACCTATAGTCCGCGACGGCCCAGGTCTGGAGACCGGTCTGGAGAAGATTCTCGAGCTGGGTGCGCGGGCAAAGGTCTGCGGCACCGGCGGCTCCCCCTCCCTCGCCTTCAACCCAGGCTGGCACACCGCACATGACCTGCATTCGATGCTGGTCAACGCGGAAGCGCTGCTCCGCTCCGCACAGGAAAGAAAAGAAAGCCGCGGGGCGCACGCGCGATCCGACTTCCCGAAGACCGACACGGAGCTGGACGACATGAACTTCATCGTCGAGAAATCGCCTGAGGGAATGGTCGTCAGAGCGCAGCGGCGGCCGCCGCTGCCCGACTACCTCGCGGAGGCAGTGCAGCACTCGTACGCCAGGTACACGCCTGAGGAGAGGGAGTAGTGCAGATCTCGGACCTCGACCTCCGCATCTGGCGCGGTGACGCGACCGCGGGCGAGCTGGTTTCGTATCGCGTCCCGATTCGAGAAGGGATGGTGGTCCTCGATGCCGTCCTCTGGGTCCAGGCGAACCTCGCGTCTGACCTGGCCGTGCGTTGGAACTGCAAGGCGGCCAAGTGCGGGTCTTGCGCCGCTGAGATCGATGGTTTCCCGCGCCTTCTTTGCAAGTCACCGATCGCCGAGTACGGCCAGCAGGTAACGGTGGGGCCCATGAAGGCCTTCCCGTTGATCAAGGACCTCGTGACAGACGTGAGCTGGAACTATGAGGTCAACAAGCAGATCCCACCGTTCACGCCGAGCGAGAAGGACCTGGCGACGAGCGAACCCTGGCGCATGCAGCAAGAGGACGTCGACCGCGTGATCGAGTTCCGCAAATGCATCGAATGCTTCCTTTGCCAGGACGTCTGCCATGTGCTGCGAAGTCACGACGCCAAAAGCGTCTTCTACGGACCGAGGTTCTTCGCCCGCATCGCTAGTCTGGAGATGCACCCGAAAGACACGCTGGACCGCCGGCCGCTCCTTCAAGGCAACGCGGGAGTGGGCTTCTGCAATGTCACCAAATGCTGCACCGAGGTTTGTCCGGAGCACATCAAGATCACTGACAACGCGATCATCCCGCTCAAGGAGCGCATGGACGACGCTTACTTCGATCCAGTCCGTTGGGCAGAGCGGCGCCTAAGGCGGAACGGCAAGGACCTTCGGCCCCCAAGGTCAGGGTCCAACGCCACGTGAGAATCCAGTCCCGGACACCGATCCTTCAAGCATGTACATCACACACACGGTTCACATCCCTCATTCCATGAGCGACTGCGTCGCGGCGGTGGCTCGCGGACCGCGAACTTGGTTCCCCGACCTCAACGATGACCGTAGGTCGCGTGTCGGAGTCACGGTTGCTGGAATCGCCTTGCGCAAGCGAGTTGCCGTGGAGCTTGGAAGCCTGATCCAAGACGGCAGCTGGGCCGAGGTGCCGATCACCTGGAAGGCGACTGTAGCCAAGCCGTTCTTCCCCATCTTCAACGGCAAGGTTCAGCTGGCGCCGGTCGACCCAACGGTTACAAGACTCACGGTCAGCGGCATGTACAAGCCGCCGCTTGGCCGTCTGGGCATGGAGCTCGACGAAGCCCTTATGCACAACGTGGCCGATGCGACCGTCAGGCAACTGGCGGACTCGATTTCCCGCCAGCTGGACAAAGCGACTGTTTAGCCGTTCGCGCCGGGTGTTGTCGTGTGCCTTGCGAGGTAAGCCGCGGCCTCGGCACGGCGGGCCACCTCGAGCTTGGAGAGGATGGTTGAAACGTAGTTCTTGACAGTCTTCTCGGCCAGCTTGAGTTGTTTGCCAATCTGACCATTGGTAAGGCCCTGGGACACGAGCGTAAGGATGCGTTCTTCCTGGGCAGATAGTCGTGCGAGCTTTTCATCGCGGAGGGTCTTGCCCTTGCGAAGGCGCTCGAGGACCGACTTCGTGACCTCCGGGTCAAGGAGGCTCTTGCCGGCGCCCACCTCACGGATAGCGCGCACAAGCTCTCCGCCGCGGATCTGCTTCAGGACATAGCCCGCAGCGCCGGCCATGATCGACGCGAAAAGCGCCTCGTCGTCGGCGAAAGAGGTGAGCATCAAAACCTGCGTCTTCTCCAAGCGCGCGCGGATCTCGCGTGTGGCTTCGATTCCGCTGCCGTCGGCGAGACGGACGTCCATCACGACCACGTCGGGCTTGGTTCTCATGGCCTGGTCGATCGCCTCCCGCACCGAGCCCGCTTCTCCGACCACAGTCAAATCGTCGTTCGCATTGATCAGTGACTTGACGCCATCGCGCACGACCTCATGATCATCGACCAGCAAGACGCGGATTCTGTCCTTGACCATGGCCCTAATGCTCGCACCCCCGAGCGCTCGGTCGTAAGGTCCGGAGTCCCGAGGCGAACGGGTCTTTAGGCCCTACGCGAATCAGATTGGAAACGTGATAAGCAATTTGGTTCCTTTGCCCTCTTCGCTTGTCACCTCCAGACTGCCACCGAGATTCGCTGCCCGCGCCCGCATGTTGGCTATGCCGGAGCCCTTTGAGTCTCTACTCGAGTCGAACCCCACACCGTTGTCTTCGACCGTCAGCACGGCCTCAGAACCGTGGCGGCCGAGGCGAACTGAAGCTCGCGAAGCTTTCGCGTGCCGAGCCACGTTGGAAAGCGCCTCTCGCGTCAACTGGACGATCTGCGCGGACCGCGCGCTCAAACTCGCAGCTACCGACGCGTCGACGTCGACTTCGACCCTCGCACGGGACCCTGATTGCATTTCCTCCCCAAGAAGGCGCAGCGCCTGGTCCAATTGGCGGTCTGCGAGGATGCCAGGCCGCAGGCCGAAAATGTAGTTGCGCAGGTCGCGGATCACTTTGTCCAGCTCTTCGACGGCCCGCTCGATTCGGGCGCTCACGTCCGGAGAGTTGGCCATCAATGCGGTGCCCTGGAGACTCATCCCAACTGCAAACAGCGACTGAATGATCCCGTCGTGCAGTTCCTTGGCGATCCGCTCACGCTCCTCCATCAGACCCAGCCTCTGCAGCTCGGTCTGGGCGCGGCCGTACTCGATGGCCACCGACGCCTGATCCGCCAGCGTTTCCACCAGACGGACCCGGCGCTCGTCGAAGCGGCTACTGCCCTTCAACCTCGTGACCATCAGCGTTCCTGCGGCGCCGCCGGGCACTCGGAGGGGAACGAATACCGCTGGTCCGTGCCGGCCAAGACGCACAATCGGCTGGAACGCGCGTCTATCGGCGCTCACGTCATCGAATGACAGAGGCTGTCCACTCTTCATGACCGCGCCAGAGATCGAACCGTCGGCCGGCAGCGTTTGACCGCGCATCTCACTCGATCGGGCTCCGACCGCCGCGGCGACGACGAGTTCTCCAGGCGTCTGGCTGACACTCACGACCGTGGCGGCGTCGGCCGCCGCCACCTTGCGAGCGTGCTCGGCGATGCTCTCCAGCAACGACGCCTGTTCATCCCCGCTAAGCACGCGGTTTGTGATGTCGCGTAACGCGGCAAGCCACTGTTCTCTCGAACGGACCTCTTCGTACAGCGAGGCGTTAGCGATCGCCGCTCCGGCCTGCGTCGCCAGCACGATCAGCGACTTCTGATCCTCATCGCTGAACTCGGCGGCTGTTCGCTTCTCGGCCAGGTAGATGTTGCCGAACACTCTCCCCATCGCCTGGACTGGCGCGCCAAGAAAAGAGCGCATTGGCGGGTGATGGGCGGGAAAGCCAACTGACTTAGGGTGCTCAGCGATGTTCTTGATCCGCACCGGCTTTGGCTCGTGGATGAGCAGGCCAAGCACGCCCCGGCCGGTTGGCAGAGGACCGATCGCGCGCCGTTCTTGGTCTGAGATGCCGGTCGTTACGAACTCGACCAGGTTGCTGTCGTCCCCGATAACTCCAAGCGCTCCGTAGCGTGCGTCGGTGACCTGCGCCGCCAGGTCGACGATTCGCTGAAGAACGATCGGCAGGGATAACTCGGACGCCAGCGTGAGTCCCGCCTCAAGCAGGATGTCCTTGCGGTCGCGGCTTTCCGGCATCGGACGCGAATCTACCCCACTGGGCCTGTTCGCCGCGGGCCCTTCGACTCTACTGCGCGGGCTCGCCTCACTGAATCCTTGACGCATGAAAAGACCGCGTTTCAGCCGCATCATCCTCGCCACCGACGGAAGCCCAGAGTCGGACGCCGCCGTCGACTGGACAATCGCCTTTGCAAAGGCGGCAGCCGCGAGCGTTGACGTGGTTCATGTCTGGAACCTCGGGGTGCACCACCGGCACGGAGTCTGGGACGTAGAGACGCGCAGCGAAGCCGAGAGCCTAATGAACGAAACGGTTACGGACCTGAGCGCGGCTGGAATTCCTGCAGTCGGCCAGGTCATGCACGCCGACGTCACACATGTTGCGGCCGCCATCGCGGAGACCGCGCGACAGTCCCAGGCCGACCTGGTGGTTGTTGGCTCGCGAGGTATCTCGGACTGGCAATCGATGATCCAGCACAGCGTGAGTCATCAGCTGCTCTGCGCTCTCCACTGTCCGCTGCTGATTGTTCACGCAAAGCCAGACAGCTCGAAGAACGGTTTCCAGCGAGTTCTTGCTGCAATTGCAGGAGCCGATGACGTGCTGCCGGCGATCCGAGCTGCCATGGCGGCTGCCTCCGAGCCGGGAACCGAGGTCCTGGTAGTCCACGTGGCTCAAAGCTTTGTGGGCGCCCACGGATTTGCCTATGTCGAACCCGAGGAGGAGATCCATGCAACCCTTGAACAGGCCACCAGCCTGCTGAATGAAGCCGGCATCGTTTGCAAGGCGATGATCGCCCACGCGGGTCCGGTAGCTCAGGTGGTGGCGAAGATTGCCGCTGAATGGCGAGCTGACGTGATCGTTATCGGTTCGAGCCGCACCGGCGACCTGGGCAGCATCATCTTCGGTTCGGTCACGCACGACCTGCTGCGGGCGAGCAAGCGCGCCCTGCTCGTCGCGGAGCGACTACCGCGATGAGCATGTTGCCGCGGCACCGGACGGTGGCCGACGTGATGACAGCGCGGGTCCATGTGGCCAGCCCGCTGACGCCCTTCAAGCTCCTGGTACGCCTGATCGAGGAGAACAGGATTAGCGCAGTCCCGATCGTCGACCAGACCGGAATCCCGATAGGTGTGGTGTCGGAATCGGATCTGCTACTCAAAGAGCGAAGGGGCGAGCTCGAATCGGAAGGTGATCTCTTGCACCCGAGGCGTCGCCAGACGGAGAGAGCGAAGGCCGATGGGCTAGTCGCACAGGACGTCATGACCTCGCCGCCGATTACAGTCGCGGCCGACACGCGTCTGGTGGAAGCAGCGCGTCTGATGCAGGAACGCAACGTGCGGCGCCTCGTCGTGGTCGACGACCGCGGCAAGATCGCCGGGATCGTGAGTCGTAGCGACCTGCTTCAGGTCTTCCTCCGCAGCGATGAAGAACTTCGCGAAGAGATCATTGACAACCTTATCCCGACGCTAATGCTCACTCCGGAGCCGATTGGGGTGGAGGTTCAGTACAACGTGGTTACGCTGCACGGTGAGGTCGATCGGAAGACTGACGTTGAGATACTCGGGCGTTTGACGAGAGAAATCGATGGCGTAGTTGAGGTTGTCAACCGGCTCAACTACCGGTGGGACGACACGGCCGCTATGCCAGCTCGGGAGGCATGGTGACGGTGCAAGTGTCCAGCCAGAATCCCGCACCCGGCCAACTGAACGCCATGCCCGACGCTGAGTGCACTAAACGTCTCCGATCGAACGACATCGGCCGAATAGCGCTCGTCGATCGCGAAGTACGACCCATCATCTTCCCGGTCAACTACTTCTTCGAGGAGGGTATCGTGGCGTTCCGAACAGCTCCCGGTACCAAGCTGGACCTGGCGCCCGGAGCACCGGTCTGCTTCGAGATCGACGGCTGGGAGGCAGACTCCGGCACCGGATGGAGCGTGGTCGTCAAGGGCATCGCTCACGATATGACCAATCCGCGAGGTGCACCCACCGGCAGCGTGCGCTTCTGGCCGGTCCGACCCCTGGCACCCGGTTCGCGCGAACACTGGATTGGTGTTTGGGCCAATGAAATCACCGGGCGTTGGTTTCGGACTGCAGCTCATCGCCCTACCAGCTAGACCATCACTCGTCGGAGTACGCGCGCGTGACGCCAGAGGTGCGAATCGGGCGCGCGCAATGGAAACGTTTGGCGGCCAGACGCGCGGAATTCCAAGGAGGGTCCGTGGAGCCCACGCCCGGATCGAACCGGGACCTTTCCTTACCAAGAATGCGCTCTGCCAGCAGGCACCCAAAACGCTGATTTTGATCTCAATCTCACCTCTTCCTGACACGATCCGTGTCTAAATGCCATGTTCCTTAGGGCGAGTGAAATTCTCCTCAATCTGCCGTGAACTTAGCCTCAAGCGATGCCCGATCGTGGCGGCATTGGTGATGACCATCTGAGCTAGGGCCTCACGGTCCCGAACCCTGTGTACGTCGTGTCCTCCCGTGTCCCGCCGGTTCCGCCAGTGTCCTCCTGTACTCAATTTCGCGCGCCGTCGTATCGTCTCTTGTCCTCCCGTATTCTCCTAGTTCCGCGAATGCGTGACACGGCTGTAACACGTCGCCGGTGCCCAGGCCTCGGCTGGATCGAACTGGATGACAATCGGGATGCGGCCGCCGGCCTCGAACCGCCATCGTGAGCAAGTTCGGAATCGTTTTCCTCCTGGTACTGCTGGCGGCCGCCGGGTTGGCGCTCTTCCCCCGCCCGCCAATCGAGCGGCTCCGGCAGCTCTCACCAGGAGTGGTGGCCAACGAGCGGTTGACCGCGGTGACGGGCATCTTCCTCTACGTGCTGGTCACAGCCATCGCGGTAACGATCCTCTTCATTCAGAGGCTGCTCTCGGTGCACTATGCGGTCGGATTGCTGCTCATCCCACCCGTCGTTCTGAAGCTGGGCAGTACGGGGTACAGATTCGCGCGCTACCACACGCGTAACCGTGACTACGTCCTCGCTGGGCCGCCGCGAATCGTTTTGAGGCTGCTTGTAGCTCCTGCGCTCGTGGCATCCACCCTGGCCGTCTTCGTCACAGGCTTGGAGCTCTGGATCTTTGGTCTCCGCTTCGGTTCGGCGTGGGTCAGCCTCCACACGCTGAGTTCTGTTGTCTTCATCGTCAGCCTGGCTGCCCACCTGGTTGGGCACCTGCAGCGCAGCGGTGAAGCCGCGCTGCAGGAGGTGGAAATCCGATCCTCACAACCGGCGTTCACACGCCGATCGTTGATGGCCGCCACCCTCTTAATGGGCGCCATCCTCGCGATTACGTCACTGCTGTACAGCAGCCCGTTCCCAGTTT
>VBGO01000102.1 GCA_005882525.1 Chloroflexota bacterium | reverse complement strand
GGCACTGCCATCAGCAGCCGCGGCACGGCCAGAAGGAGCATGACGGCGAAGAACCCCAGCCATGCCGGCCGCGGAAAGAGCAGCGCCCAGCAGCCGGTGACGATGCCGAGCACGACAAGGCTGTGCACGTGGAAGAGCGGCAGCAGACCGGTCAGCGCGCCGGCCGCCAGGAAGGCGACGGCCTCGCTCTTCAGCGTCCAGCGCCGCCACGATGAGCGGATCGTGGTCAAGGTTTCGCGCCAGCGAAAGAAGGGCGTCGTCAGCAGCGGGGGCGTCAGCAGCAGCAGGACCGCCATCACGATGGCGGCACCGAAGACGAACGACCGCTGCGGGAGGTAGTACGAGAGAATGGGGTTGTACCACTGAATGTTGATCGGCGCGTCGAAGCGGTCGTAGGTACGCGGAATGTGGAGCAGCGCATTGATCAGACCCAGCCGCGCAGCATCGCCGAAGAAGAACCAGAACCCGATGCCACCGCCGAGCAAGGTCAGGGTGACCGCGATCACGCCGGCGCCGATCCCACCGGTGAGCCGGCGCGCCCAGAGGATGAGGCCGCTGAGCGCGAGCACGGTCATGGCCCAACTCGGCCATGCGAGGGCCGCCGGGATGCTCCAGCCGCCCCCGACCAGCAGGGCACTGGCGAAGTCAGGCGCGAAAGGATACCGGAAAGGCGTCCCTGCGTAGATCGGATTCTGCGGCGGCAGGTTGTGGCCGTAGACGAAGGCGGTGGTGACGCTGGCGTGGAACGACCAGTCCGACCAGGTGTTGTTGTAATGAGCCAGCCAGGCCTCTGGCGTGATCTCCACCGCCCGCGCGAACAGATAGCCCATCACCAACGCCAGCCCAGTGATCGCCGCGATCAACGTCAGGGAACGCGGTGCGGCCTCCGCGCGCAGCCGCGACCGGTGATGCCAGAGCAGCCACCCACCCGAGACCCAGCCGATCAGGGCGAGCAAGAGGACGAGGCCAACCGTGACACCTGTGGCCAGCGCCACCAGGTAGCCCAGCATGGTCAGGGCGACGATCGCCAGCACCAGACCGATCACCACCCGCTCGCCCACGGTCAGCCAGGGCGGCCCACCGGCAGCCAGGCCCGTAGCGAGGACCAGGCAGCCCGCAACCAGCGCTAGCCCGGGGAGGTCCAGTAGCAGAGACACCAGTTGGGCAGCGGTTTGACGAGGGCGAACCAGACGTGGCTGTTCAACGCGTCCGCGGTCAGCGGCAGCCCCGTCCAGAGCGGGTAGAAGTAGACGAAGAAGCCGATCACCATCAGCAGGTAGGCATAGGCGGGCACGGCACCATTGATCCGCAACGCCAGGCCGGGAAGGCGGCCGCGCACGGTGCCGAAATAGGTGAGCGCCAGCGAGAGCGCCAGGAACATCGCTGGCAAGCCGCCGAGCATGTGATAGAGGAAGAGGCCGCGCGGGATCCGGGCGAGTGGCAGCCAGGCGGCAAAAAAGGCGATGAGGATGAAGACCGAGGTGTAGAGGCGCTGGTCTACCGGCCCGGCCAGATCCGGCGCGGCGGCGTCCGCCGAGTCCAGGCCGTGCCGCGAGCGGTAGTCGCGGATGAGCGCCGGCAGCCCAACAGCGATGCCGACCAGGGAAAAGGTGGCGGCCCACCAGATCAGGGGATTGCCGAGGTTGAAGATCTCGGCTACCAATGTCGACCCGCTCGACTGGTCGACGCCGAGGCCCTGGCCGGTGTAGTAGTACACGACCGGGCGGAAATCGAGCGGCCAGGACCACCACGGGCTGTAGAAGATGTGGTCCGCCTTGAGATTGAGGTGGTACAGCCAGGTCTGCCGATGCCACTCGGCGATCTCTCTCCAGGCTCCCCCGGGATCGAAATGGAAGGGCAGGACGGCAAGCGTCGGCTGCGGCAGGTTCGTGATGCCGTGGGTAATCGTCAGGTAGCGAATGAAGCTCAAGCCGTAGAAGATGGCCGGCAGGATGGCAAGGCTGAGCAGCACCACGCCGCCGGTGGCGCTGTCGTACCGGGTCCAGCGAAGGATGAGACGGAGCGCGAGGATCACGACGATGGTGCCGTAGGCCGCCAGGGTGGTCCACTTGGCCCCCAGCGCCAGGCCGAGGGTGACGCCGGTGAGGGCGATCATCAACCGCCGGCGGAAGACGGTGTCGGCGGTGAGGTGCAAGTGGAAGAGGAGGTAGGCGAGCACGACCAGCGTGATGGGGATGATGTCGATGACCGCGGTGCGGGCCTCGACGAAGGTCATCCCGTCGAAGGCGGTCAGCACGCCGGCGGCGATCGCGAAGAATCGTACCGCCAGCAGTTGGCGGGCCAGCAGGTACATCAGGGGGATGAGCGCGGTGCCGAAGAGCGCCGGCATGAACCGCCAGCCGAAGGAGTTGAAGCCAAAGAGCTTGATGCCCAGGGCGATGATCAGCTTGGCAAGGGGCGGCTCCGGATCGAAGTAATCGCGGCCGAGCAGGTCATTGTGCGCGTCATTCGCGAAGTAGAGCTCATCGAACACGAACGGCGAGTTGGGCGCGATGTCGTTCGCCTTGCCCAGCCCGGGAAGGGAGGGATCCTGATAGTTGTGCCCGAGCCCCCAGGCGCTGATGGGCGCCGACGACCCGGGATGGGCGAAGACGTCGAGGAAGATCGGGCTGGCGAAGCGAAGGATGCCCGCAATCAGCGTCAGCGCGATCAGCCAGTAGAGATCGTAGCGATCGATGCGCCACCAGGCGGCGCGCGAGGCCTCTACGACCCGGTGCGCGTCGGGGATGCCCGATTTTGGGACCGACCTCATCAGCTCGCTTGACCGCGCAGCCGGTCCTTGATTTGCGCGATGAAGTCATCGACATCGACGATCGGGACGACAATGTCCGCGCCTGCTACCAGCCGCGGGCCGAGCTGGCGCTCGGCAGACTCGATCAGATCGGCCTGGCGACGGTCGAGCCGGATGTAGGCGGCGGGCTCGCGGGCCAGACGCCGCACGAAGCGGTTGACGAAGCGTCGACGTTCGGCCGGCTGGAAGGCGACCTCGAGCGGCTGGCGCCGCACGCGGGCGAGCGCGCTGTAGGGCAGCTCCGCGTGCCGAAGCAGGTAGCGCACCCGCAACCCGTCATCGGTGATCTCGACATAGGAGACCAGCCGCATCAGCCAGAAGGCCAGCAGGATGGCGCCGTCGAGCACCGTCACCGGGATGAACGAAACGATCGGTTGCTTCTGGTAGAGCTTGATCGCGATCAGCACCACCAGGATGACGAAGAAGCTCCCATAGAACCACTTGCCGTCACTCCAGCGCTGGATCGCGTAGCGGATTGGGAAGCGGCGCGTCGCCCCTTCCGTCATCGAGACACGCGAACGGTGCCGGTACGCTCCATCAGGTGATCGGCACCCTCGAAGTAGGTGTCGAGGTTGGGTTGCGACCTGAGCCACTGCCAGTACTCTCGCGTCATCGCTTCGAGCCCGGCCTGCGCTTCCCAGCCGGCGGCCTTCATCCGGCTGACGTCAGGCACCGCGTGGCGGGCATCGCCCACTCGGTAGCGACCCGGCGTTTCCGGCGTCAGGTCGCGGTCGGCGACCCGGAGGAGGATGCGCGCCAGGTCCATCAGCGTGTGGGCCCGTCCGCTGGCGACGTTGTAGGCGCCCGGCGGGAGCCCGGCCAGCGCGGTCACGTTGGCGCGCGCAACGTCGTCGACATCGATGAAGTCGCGCAGCTGGTTCCCGTCCTCGAGCAGCACCGGGGGCTGGTCATGGGCCAGGCGAAGCGCAAAGATCCGCAGCGCTCCGTAGTAGGCATTCTGAAATGGCTGGGCTCGCCCCTGCACGGCGCCGTAGCGAAGAATGACCCACTCGAAACCGTGCCGCTCGCCAAGCAGCCGGACCAGTTCCTCCTGCGCCAGCTTGCTCAACCCGTAGGCGCTGGTCGGCCGAGCCACGGACTCGTCGGTGACCATCGGCGTGATCGCACCACCGCAAATCGGGCAGGGCGGGTCCCAGATGCCGCGCTCCAGGGCATCGACGCGGCGGGGCTGCGGGTAGACATCGCCGTCCTTGCCGCAGCGATATTTCCCCTCGCCGTAGACCGCCATCGAGGAGCCGAGCACCACCCGCCGCACCGACGTCTTGCCCTCGAGCAGCAGCTCGAAGAGGATCGCCGTGCCCACCGTATTGACGTGAAAGAGCTTGCTGAAGGATGGGAGGTAGTCGTGGTGGTCCGCCAGGTGCAGCACGACCTCGTTCTCCTTGAGCGCCTTCACCCAGTCCTCGCGCTTGCGGATGTCCCCTTCGACCAGCTCCATCCCCGCCGGGAGGGCGGGTGGCCCATCGTGCGCCGGGGGCGAGAGGTTGTCGAGGATCGTGACCTGGTGCCCTTGCTTCAAAAGAAGATCGCCGGTGCGCTGACCGATGAAACCGGCCCCGCCGGTGATCAGCACCCTCATTGCTGCGGACTATAGCTGACGCCTGATCGGGCTCCGAGCCTCTCCTGTGACACCGCCGTTACCGCCTCTTCACGGCTCCTTAACAGCCCCAAGATATCGTGATCCCCGCTTCCCCTTCCTTGAAGGCCGAGACCCCAATCTCGGCCTTTCTCTTTTGTCGGCCTCACATTCGAGCCCCTTCGAGAGCCTGTTGGCAGTGACAACTCGGGGCGGCCGGGATGATCGGGATCAGGGCCGCGAGCAGGTCGCGGACGCGTGCGATGTTCTCCGCCAGCATGCGCATGACGTCGTGCGCCTGCACCGCGCCGATCTCGGGCGCGCCCTCGAGGCCGGCGTCGTAATCCGTAACGAGCGAGAGATTCAGGTAGCACATCTCGAGCTCACGTGCCAGGATCACTTCCGGGTACTGGGTCATGCCGACGATGTCCCAGCCCATCCGCCCATACCACCGGCTCTCGGCTCGGGTCGAAAAGCGCGGGCCCTGCACCACGACGACCGTGCCGGTCGGACGGAAACGTAAGGCCTGGTCCCCGGCGACGCGCCCGGCGAGAGTTCGCAGCTCCGGACAGTAGGGGTCCGCGGCGCTGACGTGGACGACGTCCGGCCCCTGGTAGTACGTGTCCGACCGGCCGGTGGTCCGATCGATGAACTGATCGCAGATCACCAGGTCCCCAGGATGAAGGTCCGGCTGCAGGCTGCCGACCGCCGACGGTCCGATGATGCGGTGCACTCCGAGCTCATGCATCGCCCACACGTTGGCGCGGTAATTGACGCCCGGCGCTGGCACCGTGTGCCGCGGGCCATGCCGCGGGAGGAAGGCCACCCGACGACCACCGACATCAGCCACCGAGATCGGGGCGCTGGGCGGCCCGTAGGGTGTCTCGACCGTGACCTGCGTCGCACCGGCGAGCCAGGCATAGAAACCGGAGCCGCCGAAAACGCCGATCTCCGCCGACGCAGTTATCAAACGAGAACGTGACCGCGCGGCGCGACCTGGTCGGCGTAGCGGGAGAGGTCGGTGATGCGCGCCCGCGATGAGCACACCGGACAGTCGGGATCGCGCGGAAACGTCGTGATCCGGGTCTCACCAGCCAACCCGTCGTGCTGGAAGATTCGGCCGCTGAGCGGCGTGCCCACCCCGAGCACGAGCTTCAGGGCTTCCTCCGCCTGCACGCTGCCGACCACACCGGTAGCGGCGCCGATGATGCCGGCCTCCTCACAGGTCTGGACGTCGGCCGGTTCGGGTGGATCGCGGAACAGGCAGCGCAGGCAGGGACCGTCGGGCAGCACCGTGGTCACCTGGCCACCCCACTGGAGCACCGCGCCATGGACCAGCGGCTTGCGCAGCAGGACCGCGGCGTCGTTGAGAAGGAACTTCGTCTCGAAGGCGTCGCTCCCGTCAACCACCAGGTCGTACTCCGCAAAGAGAGCGGCGACGTTCGAGGCGCGGATGTTTTCCTGGCGGGCGTCGAGTTGGATTCCCGCATCGATCAGGCGCAACCGGCCGGCGGCCGCCTCGACCTTCGGCCGGCCGACGTCGCACTCCTCGAAGATGATCTGGCGATTCAGATTCGATAGTTCCACGCGCTGGTCGTCAACCAGGCCGAGACGCCCGACACCGGCAGCGGCGAGGTAGAGGGCCACCGGAGAGCCAAGGCCACCGACGCCGACAATCGCGACCGAGGCCTGTTCCAACCGTTGCTGTCCGGTCGCACCAACCTCAGCCAGGATCCGTTGGCGGTGATGACGGCCATCGATCATCGCCGGGCCTCCACACCGACGAACGCGTCGTAATCGACAAGGCTATGCACGGTCGGGCGATCGCCGCAGACGGGACAGGTGCGATCGCGGCTGTAGCGGACTTCGCGGAATGTCATCGCCATGGTGTCGTGGAGCAGAACCCGGTTGACCAGCCCATCACCGGCGCCGGTGATCTGCTTGATGGTCTCGGCCGCCTGGATGGTGCCGATGATGCCCGGCAGTGCGGCCAGCACGCCGACGTTCTCGGACTCCCCGATGGCTCCGGCCGGCGGTGGCTCGGGATAGAGGCAGCGATAGCAGCCGCGGCCCGGGAGGAAGACCGTGACCTGGCCCTCGATCCGAAAGATGCTGCCGTGTACCAGGGGCTTGCGAAGCAGGTAGGCGGCGTCACTGAGCAGGTAGCGGGCCCGAAAGGAGTCGGTGCCGTCGACGATCACGTCGTAGCGGCCGAGCAGTTCCATCGCGTTGTGTTCGTCGACGGTTGCCGCGATCGTTTCCACTTTGGTCTCCGGGTTCAAGCCGCCCAGCATGCGCGCCGCACCCTCGACCTTCGAACGGTTCAACCCATCCATCGAGTGGATCACCTGCCGTTGAAGGTTGGACAGGCGAACGTAATCGTGGTCGGCGAGTCCGATGGTCCCCACACCGGCGGCCGCCAGGTAGAGCGCGACCGGAGCGCCAAGCGCACCCACGCCGACGATCAGCACCCGCGACTGCAACAGCCGCTGCTGGCCGGCTGGGCCGACTTCCGCGAGGCTGAGATGGCGCGCGTAGCGTTGGCGCTGCTCCGGCGTCATGGATCGCTCGGCCATCAGCCGCCTCGCGGCTTGACCGGCACCGAGTGAAAGATGCCATGGAAAACCCGGGGTTCCACCTGCCGCAAGCGGAGGCACTCGGCCAGCGTGTGGGCAGCCAGGACATCGCGGGCGGCCTGCTCGGCCTTCTCGGTCACACGCGCCAGCACGCGGCTTTCACCCGTATCGGCTCCGTCCGGCTGACGGGTCTTCACGCCATCTCCCTCCAGGCAGGCAATCACCTCATCGAGGCGAATGTCATCCGGCCGGCGGGCCAGCTGGTGCCCGCCGTGGGGACCGCGGGTGGAGTTGACCAGGCCGGCTCGGCGGAGCGTCATCAGCACCTGGTCGAGAAACGGTCCGGGGATGGCCTGCCGGCGGGCGATCTCGCTGCTCTGCAGCGCGCCCCGGCCAACATTGCCGGCCAGCTCCAGGATGGCCCGCACACCGTATTCGGTCTTCATCGAAAAGCGCATGCGCACGACCATGGTTCCTTAAAAGTTGATCGAACCGGTCAAGTATATCGCACGCCGCGGCCTGGTTTGGGTTTAAACCGGTATTCGGAGGGCAATCGCCACGAACAGCGAGCCCAGCACGACCAGCGGCACCGTGGTCGCGATCAGGCTGAGGCTGCGCAGCCCAATGGCCCGCCGCTCGGCGCTGGATGCCGGGACTCGGCTTCGCAGGATGAACCCCTCGGCCGCCAGCAACAGGGAGGCCCCACCCAGGCCGAGGGCCACCATGACGATCGCCCAGATCGTACTGGGCGTCCCTTCTTGCTGCGAGAAGGCGTTGAAACTGGCGGCCAGGACCCCCACCAGGGCGACCAGCACGCCCAGTGGGACCAGCGTGAGGTTGATGCCCCGCATGGTCCGACCCGGCTCGGGCCGTCGCGAGAATTGCCAGGCCGATGCCAGGACAAAGGCCATGTATGCCGCGATCACGACGTAGAAAAACAGCGGCGTCAAAATCTCGCCAAACGTGATGGCAGCCCGAACCACCCGAACAATCTAGTCTTTCGCGACCGTCAGG
>VBGO01000101.1 GCA_005882525.1 Chloroflexota bacterium | reverse complement strand
CCGTACCTGTTCGACCAGGGTGATCCGGCGAAGCTGCTCCTGGGCGTTGGCGGCCGTGACCTGCCGCGCAACCAGCAGGGGACGGCCCTGGTCGGCGACCCGCGAAACGACGTCCACGCGTTCATGACCGGTCTGCAGCTGGCCTTCATCCGCGCCCATAACCAGCTGGTCGACCGCCTGCGGGCCGATGGCGTCGCCGAGTCGGACCTCTTCGAGGATGCCCGTCGGGCCCTGGTGTGGCATTACCAGTGGGTGATCCTCAACGATTTCCTGCCGACCCTGGTGGGGGCCCAGCTGACGGCGGCGATGCTAACCGATGGACCGCGCTTCTACCGCCCACGCGGCGAGCCATTCATCCCGGTCGAGTTTGCTGATGCCGCCTACCGGTACGGCCACTCGCAAATTAAGGAGGACTACCAGCTTCGGGAGGGCGGTCGGCGCTTTCCCGTATTTCCCGACCTGGCCGGGTTCCGACCTCTGGCATCCGAGCATTACGTCGACTGGCCATTGCTCTTCGATGTGCCCGGTCGACCGCCGGCGCAGCGAGCCAAGCCGATCGATGGACAGCTGCCGGCGTCCCTCATCCGGCTCCCCGAATCGATCACGGGGGCCGTCGAAATCACCGCCTATCGGTCGCTCGCCTCTCGCGACCTCCAGCGCGGCCAGGGCACTGGTCTGCCGTCTGGCGAGGCGGTGGCTCGAGCGATCGGGGCGAAACCGCTGACTCACAAGGAGCTGGCCCTGGGTGACTGGCAAGACGAGACGCCGCTCTGGCTGTACATCCTTCGAGAGGCGGCGATCCAATCCGGCGGGGATCGTTTGGGCGAGGTCGGTGGTCGCATTGTCGCGGAGGTGCTCGTCGGGATCGTCCGCGAGGATCCCGAGTCCTACCTGTCCAATGACCCGTCCTGGCGGCCAACGCTGCCTTCGCACCAGGCTGGCATTTTCAAGATTCGCGATCTCCTGGTCCTTGCTGGGTGACGGCCCAGCCGGATCGAGCGTTGGCCACGCTGAAGGCCAGTGACCGAAAGCTCGCGCGGCTGATCGATGCGACCAAACCAATCGATCCGACAGCCTGGCGCCGAGCGCGGCCACTGGGCGATCCCTTCAGTGTGCTCGTCTACTCGATCATCGGCCAGCAAATATCCGGATACGCCGCTCGGGCGATCGCCGGGCGGCTCGAGGAGCAGTTCGCCGGGCGAATGCCGTCACCCGCCGAGCTGCTTGCCATGGATCCTGCCACTCTCAAGAGCGTTGGGTTGTCCCAGAGGAAGGTCGAATACGTCCGGTCGCTGGCCGAGCACATCATTTCCGGCGAACTCCAGATCGACCGTCTGCACAAGCTTTCGGACGACGCGGTGCGCGAGCAGATCGTGACCAGCCGCGGACTCGGACGATGGACCGCGGACATGTTTCTGCTGATCAATCTCCAGCGCCCCGACATCCTGCCCATCGGCGACCTTGGGATCCGATCCGCCGTTCAGCGCCTCTACCGGCTCGACCACCTGCCGAGTCCGCGCGAGGTCGACGCCATCGGGGAAAAGTGGCGACCCAACCGCAGCCTGGCGAGCTTCTACCTGTGGGCTTCGCGCCCCACCGTTACGTCTCCGACCGTGACCAACAGGTCCCAGGTATTGCGTAAGGACATAACCAGGAGGACGACGATGGCGACGACCAGCACGGTGAAGCCCGAGTTGAGCGATGAAAAAAGCAGGACGCCGGCAACGATGATCCCTACATAGCTGGCCGTGCTCAAACCGAAACGCAGCAGCAAAGCGCAGGGCTGAACCCTCAGGTCGTCGTTTGTTGTGCCCTTGATTTTTGGTCAGACGCCGGTCCGGCCGTCGTGTCGGCCGTTGCCTGCTCCACCACCTCGACCAGCTCACCCTCGATATTGATCTGGATATCGTTGCTGACCACGAATTTGCCGTCCATCATCATGTCGAAGCGCATGCCGAAGTCCTTCCGATTGATCTTGGTTTCCGCGGCATAGCCAATTCGATGACCCATCATTGGATCGTTGAACTCGCCGTACTTCACCACGTTGAGGGTCACCGGACGGGTGACGCCCTTGATCATCAGGTCACCGGTGAGCGTACCCCGCTCCTCGCTTTTCGGCTCGACCTTGGTGCTCTTGAACGTGATCGTCGGGTACTTGTCGACCTCCAGGAAGTTGGAGGCGCGCAGGTCGTTGTCCCTCTGCTCATTGTGGGTGCGGATGCTCGCCGTGTTGATCGTCACTTCGACGGTCGAGCGTTCCGGCTGGTCAGGATAGAGCTGACCAGATGCCGTCACCTCGGCGAAGTGGCCACGGACGGTCATCATCCCGAGATGCTTTGCCGAGAACTCGACTTGTGTGTGCATCGGATCGAACTTCCAGGTTCCCATCCAGCGCCTCCTCTGATCTGATCTTAGGGGCAACGTATCATTGGCAGCTTACTTTTTGCAAGTTACTGCAGTAATTAGCGGGGGCGGGCTACACTGGCTGGGTGAACCGCAAGCTGAGCGAGCATGCCCGTGAGTGCGACGAGCGACTGACGCAAGCGTTCACGCTGTTGGGAAAGCGCTGGTCCGGGGTGATTCTCGGGCTGCTGCTCCAGGGTCCGGCGCGCTTCGCCGTCCTGGCTCGAACCATCCCAGGGATCAGCGAGCGGATGCTGTCCGACCGTCTCAACGAGCTGGCCAAAGCCGGCTTGATCGATCGGACCGTGCTCGACGGGCCGCCACTCGGCGTCCTCTACCGGCTGACCGAAAGCGGCCGCGCGATTGGTCCGGGCCTGCTCAGGCTCGGCGACTGGGCCGAACGCTATATGGCCCCCGCGGCCAGCCCTGACCGCCGCCGGCCATCACGGGCTGGCTCTCGGCGCCGCACGAAACGAGCCTGACTACGGCTGGTCGATACTGATCATCCAGCTGATCCCAAACTTGTCCGTCAGCCAGCCAACCGCGAGGAATGCAATGAAGAAAACGGTCTCGACCGGCGACACCGCGACGACGTTCGACCACCGACGCATCATGCCCGATGCTCAGAAGCAGGTCCAGGACGCGATCGATCGCCTGGTCGAGTCCGGAACCGAGCGCGGCCTGCAGGTCGCCGCCTACCGCGGCGGGGATCTCGTCATCGACGCTGTCTCGGGGATCGCCGACCCGGCAACCGAGCGTCCCGTCACCCCAGACACGCCCTTCTACAACTTCTCGATCGTCAAGGCCGCCGCCTCGACGATCGCGCACGTCCTCGCCGAACGTGGCCTGTTTGGGTACGACACGCCGGTCGTGCAGCTATGGCCGGAGTTCGGCGCCCACGGCAAGCAGTCCGTGACGGTGCGGCACGTCCTCAACCACACGGCCGGGGTCCCCGGCATCCCACTCGACACCACGCCGGAAGACTTATGCGAGTGGTCGAAGATGTGCGCGGCGATCGCCGACGAGCAGCTGTGGTGGGAGCCGGGCACCAAGATCGGGTACCACGCCTACACGTTCGGCTACATCGTCGGGGAAATCGTCCGCCGGGCAACCGGCAAACCGATCTCCGAGGTCCTTCGGGAGGCCGTCTCCGGACCGTTGGGGATCGCGGACGAGATCTACTTCGGCATGCCGCAGTCGGAGCACCACCGGCTGGCTCGGCTGGAAGACGCGCCGAGTGCCGGCGGGCCGATGCCCGAGATGCCACCGGATCTTCCGATGTTCAAGGCCGCCCCGATGTCGCTGCTTCCGACAGCTCAGCTCGGTAACCGTCCGGACATCCTCAGCGCCGACATCCCGGCGGGCGGGAAGACGTCGGCCAGGGCCATCGCGCGCATGTACGCCGCGCTGCTCACCGAGGTGGACGGCGTCCGGCTGATCTCGCCGGAGCGGCTGCGTGAAGCCACCGCCGTGTCATTTGGTGGCATCGACGCCGTCTTCGGCATGCCGACCACGTGGGCGCTGGGCTACAGCGTCGGTCGCCTCGGCTCGACGGCGCAGGACTCTCCGACCACCTTCGGGGTGGGCGGCGCCGGCGGCAGCTTCGCGTGCGCGGACAGGGCCACCGGGATTGCCTTCGCGGTAACGAAGAACCGGCTCACCAACGACTTCAGCGCTGCAACCCAGCTCAGCCAAATCGTTTTCGCGGCGGTCTCGCGCGGCTGAGGCCGCCAGCCCTTACCGGAGCGGCGGCAGGGAGACCAGCACGGCGGCCGCGGCCAGGATGACGGCGACCACGCTCAACTCGATCCGGCGGCGTCCACGCGCGGCCATACCCAGAGCGGTGCCGACGACGGCGACCTTGATCGCCAGCGCCCACCCGTAATCGGTCGACGGCCACGCCGGCGGAAAGCCGGTGTGAGCAACGGCCAGCAGCAGCCCGGTTGCGACGCTGACGACCACCGCGGCCAGTGCGTAGGGCGCAAAACGGCGGTCCGGCTCGGACAGGAACGCCACCAGCCCACCGACCCAGAGCCCCATCGCCGCGAGGTGGACGCCGTTGAGGACGAGGCCGGCGCCGGGCAGCCCGGGAATCACGTGCGCGCTGGCCCCATCGACGAGGACCATGACCCCACCGAGGTAGAGCACCGGCCAGAGCGATTCGAGGGCGAGCAGCGCCCAGACGAGCAGGGCGACCGCCAGGCGCAGGCCGAGCAGGCGGCCGAAACCCGAGCCCATCACGGCGATAGCGGTGGTGCCGTCGAAGGATAGGCTGGCGAGCTGCGCGAGCAGGGTCACCGGTTCCGCCGCGATCAACAACCCCAGCCCGGCCCCCACCAGGCGGCGGAGGCGTGGCGCCCGCCGCGTGACCAATTGATAGGCCACGATCCCGAAGGTCAGCGCCACGCCCAGGAAGTGCATCCAGCGGCCGAGGGCCTGGAGCACGAACCCGAGCGGCGTCGCCGTCCCGATCGCTGCGCCCTCCAGCAGCGGCGAATACGGATTCGCGCTGGGCTGGCCGACTACGAAACGGAATGCCCCTCGCGATGGGTGGGTGTCGCCGGCCAGCACCTGCCAGCTCACCACGTAGGTCCCAGTCTCGACGGACGTGATCGGCGCGCTCAAGGTGCGTCCGAGCGGGCGACCGGGCGCCGCAACCTGGCGGCCGCTCGGGCTGAAGACGTCGATGCCGTGTCCGGCCGGAGTGACCGGTTCGGTGAAGGTCAAGGTGATCGCGACCGGCGGCCGTTGGAGGAGCGCATCGGGAGCCGGGTCAGCGGCGAGCAGCAGCGCATGCGCCGCCGCGGACCGCGGGACCAGGGCCAGCGCCAGGGCCACGCCGACGATCAGGAGCCGGCGACCCGGGCTCAGGTGTAGGCGGCCGCCTCTGCCGGAGTGGACAAGCCACGTCCCTCCGACGGGCGCGTGCGGACGATTCGAAGCACGAGTCCGGCCGCGATCAGGCACAGCAGGCCGGAGCTCATGAAGGCCAGCTGGTAGTCACCGAAGAAAGTCCGAACGGCGCCGGCCGCAAACGCGATCGAGGCGGCGCCCAGCTGGTGCGCGGCGAAGATCCAGCCGTACACGATGGTGAAGTTTTGTGGTCCGAAGAGCTTGCGGGCCAGCTGGATGGTAGGCGGCACGGTGGCGACCCAGTCCAGCCCATAAAAGACGATGAACAGAATCAGTCCGAAGTAGGCGGTGCCGAAGGCGTAGGGCAGGAAGAGCAGCGAGAGGCCGCGCAGGCCGTAATACCAGAACAGCAGCCAGCGGCTGTCGAAGCGATCGGTGAGGACCCCGGACACCAGCGTGCCGACCACGTCGAAGACCCCGATCACGGCCAGAAGACTGGCGGCGGTCACTTCGGCCATCCCATGGTCCATCGATGCCGGGATCAAGTGCGTGCCGATCAGGCCGTTGGTGGAGGCACCGCAGATGAAGAAGCTGCCGGCGAGCAACCAGAAATCGCGGGAGCGGACGCCAAGCCCCAGTCCGCGAAAGGCATTGCGGATTGGGCTGCCGGCGGCGAGCGGTCCGGTGTCCGGGTCGGTGGCGCCCAGCGCCCGCAGGCCGAGGTCGGCCGGGCGGTTGCGGAGAAACAGCGCGACGATCGGCACCACCGCGAGGGCCGCGACCCCGACCGTGATCGCGGCGCTGCGCCAGCCGCGATTCTGCGCCAGCCAGCCGAGGAAGGGCAGAAAGATGAGCTGCCCCGTCGCCCCCGCCGCCGTGGCCGCCAGCACCGACGCCATACACCCGGTCCCGAGGCCGACCACGACGCCCCACAGCAAGTACAGCTGCCACGGCGCGGTCATCACGGTGGTCAGCAGCGCGCCGGTCGCCACCGTGCCCAGCGCACCAACGGTCACGGCCCGGATGCCGAAGCGGTTCATGAGCGCCGCGGCGAAGGGGCCCGTCAATCCGAACAACACCAGGTTGATGAAGACCGCAAACGAGATGACCGCCCGGTTCCAGCCGAATTCGTTCTGCAGTGGGACGATCAAGACGCCAGGCGTGGCGCGGAATCCGGCTGCCCCCATGAGGGCCACGAACGTCACGGCCGCCACGATCCAGGCGTAATGAAGGCGTGGACGGCGCTGCACTGTCCAGTAATGTACCGAAGCCCGCCGCGCACTATCGGACGATTGGCCCGTGTTGCTCCGCCAGCTTGGCGAACTGTCGAAGCGAGATTAGGACTGGTCGAGCTTGGTGGCGGTCATCAGGACGCGGTCAGCGGCCGAGCAACGGGCTAGATGAATCCAACGATTTTTGCGGCACGCTCAACGCTTTGTGCGCAATTTCCATGGCTCGCGCCAGCCGCTTCGATGCCGTGAATCTGCCTTCTGCGGGAACAAAGGGGTAGAGGTCCAACTCGCGGACCTTATCCATGATCGCGTGGGTACTGATGCCGCTCGGTTCTTGTTCCATATGGTTTACAACTCGTTCCTCCGCGCGTCCATGTGAACCTGGCCAAACCCTCCCCGCCCAACGGTAGGCCGGCCAGGTTCACTGCAAGTGGCGTCAGGCCATCGAGGCCAGCTGCTCGCCGAGCCGGTCGTAGCTCTCCCGCATGCCTGACTCCATACCCGACTGCACGTGCCCGTCGCGATCCTCGACCGACTTGTACTGCAACCGGCTGGTCACCGTCGTCTTGCCGTCCTTCTCGGTCAGGGTTGCAGTGACGAGATAGTCGTGCCCCGGCATGGCTTCCCAGCCCTCGGTGTAGACCATCCGCTCGGGCGATACGATCTCGCGGTACACGCCGGACCAGGCATCCTCGCGGCCGGTTTCGTTGTCGCGCAGGGCGTACCTCCAGGCCCCACCGGGGCGCAGGTCGATCTCGCAGACGGTCATGGTCATGCGTCGCGGGCCCCACCAGCGCTTGACGTGCTCCGGCCTGGTGGTCGCCTCGAAGACGAGCTCGCGCGGGGCATCGAGGACGGCGGTGATGACGAGCTCGCGATCCGACGGCATAGACAGGGTTACCACCGGCTTACTTTTTACGGTCATGCTTTCGCTCCTTGCCTTTCAGTTGCTGCAGATAGTCATCGAGTTGGCCCATACGCTCCTCCCAGTTCTCGCGATAGCGCTCCACCCAGTCGGCGACATCTTTCAACGGCGCCGCCTCCAGCCGGCATGGCCTCCACTGCGCCTGCCGCCCCTGCGTCACCAGCCCGGCCCGTCGCAGCACCTTGAGGTGCTTGGAGACGGTGGGCAGTTTCAGCTGAAACGGCTCGGCCAGCTCCATTACCGTCGCCTCCCCCTGCGCGACTCGTGCCAGGATCGCCCGCCTCGTGGGGTCCGCCAGCGCGGCAAACGTGACGCTCAACCGATCGGTCGCCATTATATTTTCCCCATTGGCTAATTAGCTATTCGGCATAATAGCAGCGACGGCGGGAGGCTGTCAAGGCCGCGGTTACTCGGCTGGCGGGGTTGCCTTTCCGCGCTGGCGCCGGGCCTTGCGGGCTACCATCCGCAACTGCATGATGCGAGCGCCACCGAATGCCAGCACGATGATCGCGCCGAGAATCACGGCAAACAGCAGCGCGACGGCCAGCGGCAGGTGACCGTGAAAGATGAGAAACGAGAGCTCCACAGTCTGCATGTTCTGAAGGATGAAGACGAGCAGCAAGGCCAACCCAAGGAGCCCGATGACGAGCGCGGTCCAGGCTCCACTCAGGAAGGTATGAAGCTCGCCCGGGTAGGGCTCCTCATCATGCGGAACCTCCGGCAACGACGGGTTATCGGCCACGTTGCCCTTGTACGCTTTCCGGTTGCTCGAGTCAAGGCCCCGCCCCGCCGGAGGTAGCATTCTGGTGTGGCTGAACGTCACGCTCCGCCTGCGCGGTTGATCGCCATTTTCGGTTCCGGAGAGACCAGTCCGACGATGACCTCTGTCCACCAGGACCTGATCGCAAGGGTGGGCCCAGAGCTCAACGCCGTCCTCCTTGACACCCCTTTTGGCTTCCAGCCGAATGCTGATGACATCGCCGCCCGGACCATCAACTATTTCCGCCAGCACGTGGGGTGCGAGATCAGTCTCGCCTCTTTCCGGCACAGCAAACGGGCCAGCGCGAAAGACTTCGACCAGTTCCTCGCCCATCTCGACCAGGCAAACTACGTCTTCGCGGGCCCCGGCAGCCCAACCTACGCGCTGCGGCATTGGCGAGACAACGGGGTGCGTGAGCGGCTCGTCGAAAAGGTGCTGCGCGGCGGATGCGTGGCGTTCGCGAGCGCAGCCGCGATTGGACTCGGAGCATACGCACTTCCCGTCTATGAGATCTACAAAGTTGGGGACGACCTCGCTTGGACCGACGGTCTCGACCTGCTCAGCGCCATCGGGGTTCGATGCGCCGTTATCCCCCACTACAACAACCGTGAGGGCGGAACGCACGATACCCGGTTCTGTTACATGGGCGAGTCCCGGCTGCGCCGTCTGGAATCGATGCTGCCCGACGATTCGTTGATCCTCGGAATCGACGAGTACACCGCGTGCATCATCGATGTCGAGGCTCAGTCGGTGACGGTGCGAGGCCGCGGAGGCGTCACCGTCCGGCGCCGGGGGATGGAGAGATTGTGGAAACGCACAACCTTTTCCTTGAGCGAGTTGCAGGATCCTTTCGAGGCGCTGGCTTCGGGGATCGGCCGCTCACCGGATATCGAACGCGTCCCGGCGGTGGGCGCCGCCCAGAATGACGCTCTCGATCGCCGTGATGTCGACGGGGTCGTGATGGCCATTCTCGAGATGGAGAGCGTGCTCTATGAGGGCCTGGCCGACCTCGGCGGCGCGGACGAGCGCGATCGGATACGGGCGGAGATGCGCCACCTGCTCGCGCGCCTCCCCGGCCTGGTGCGCAGCGGGAAGCCCGGCGAGGTGCGTGAGTACGTCGCGCCACTGGTCGACGTCGTCCTCTCCCTGCGGGGCGAGGCCCGTCGCGAGCAGCGATTCGGCGACGCCGATCGCCTGCGCGCGATCCTGGCGAACTGTGGCGTCGAGGTTCAGGACACGCCATCCGGGACGGCCTGGTCCCTGGCGCAGGCATGAACGAGCCGGCGGTACCGCAGCGCGGATCGGCTGAGGACGAGCGGGAGCGAATCGCCAACGAGCGGGATCGAGTCGCTGACGAACGGGACGACATCGCCGATCAACGGGAAGCGACGAGCGATGCCCGCGACCTCCTACTCGATGAGAAGGAAAAGCGGCTGGCAGCCCTGGAACTGAGGCTCGACGACCGGGCGCGCTCTCTGCGGGAGTCGGTTCCCGACGTCGTTCGTCGTCAACAGGAGGCGATTGATCGAAGCCGGGAGGTCCTGCAGCGCGCCGAGCTACGGTTAGAGCGAGCCGAGGCCTCACTGCAACGCTCGCGCGCGTCTATCCAGCGCAATGACGCCGAGATTCAGCGAGAGGTGGCCACCTCGAGCCAGGGCGAGGGCGTGGGCGCCGAGGCAACCCCGGGGGAACCGGATGCGTCAAAGGGCGGATCGGCGAAAAGTAAACGCCGGTAAGGCCGCCGGCCTACTGCGGCTTCTGGCTGCGGCTGTAGGGTGAGCGCTGCTCCCCGGTGGTGAGCCGGGCCAGGGCAGCCTCTTCGCCTAGGTACTTGCTGAGGCGCTCGACATGCTCGACCGGGACGAAGACCCGATGGCCGTCGGCATACTCGAGCTGAAAATACTGGGCCGTGGTCCCATCGGTGGCCTCGAGCAGCCGGGTTCCCGCGTATCGGCTGAGGCCATGCGTGGTATGTAGCACCAGCTCACCGGGGTTGAATGGGGAAGCGAACTTCGCTGGCAAGTCCTTCATAGTGTACCCGCCTTTCGGGCTCGTCAAACGTCGTTGTTACGGGGCCTCGACGGCCGCCGGCCCGCGGGCGGTGCGGGTGGCGCCGGCGCTGGCGACCATCACGAGGGCGATGGCGATCAAATCGCGCCACGACAGCAACTGGCCCAGGAAGAAAAAGCCGGCGGCCGCGCCCATCGCCGGCTCGAGGCTCATCAGGATGCCGAAGACCTGAGTCGATAGTCGACGCAGCGCGGCGAATTCGAGCGAGAAGGGAACGGCCGACGACAGGATGGCGACTTCCAGGCCCACGGCGAGGTTGCCTGGATCAAGGAGCCGGGAACCGGCACCCGCGATGCCGAAGGGCAGGAGTGCGAGCCCGCCCACCGCAAGCGCGAAGGCGAGGCCATCAGGCCCGGGCACCAGTTGCCCCACACGCTGGCTGATCACGATATAGGCTGCCCAGCCGGCGGCGGCGCCGAGGGCAAAGAGCACGCCCGCGATGGTCACGTTCCCACCGCCGAAGGACAGCATCGCCACCCCCGCCGCGGCCATCGCCGCCCAGGCGAAATCGAGGGCTCGGCGCGATCCCGCGATCGCGACGCCGAGCGGGCCGAGGAATTCAATCGTGACCGCAACGCCGAGCGGGATGCGCGCAATCGCCTGGTAGAAGCACAGGTTCATCGCCGCAACGATCAACCCGAAGAGCACGATCGACCGCCACTGCCGCGCATCGAATCGCGGCCACCGGGGGCGGGCGAAGGCCAGCAAGATGCCAGCGCCGAATACCACTCGAAGGAAGACGGTTCCGGCCGGGCCGAGGAATGCGAAGGCATGCCGGGCGACGGTCGCCCCCAGCTGGACCGAAGCGATTGAGCCGAGCGCGTACAGCGGCGCGGGGATGCGGCCGTGGAGCGGTCTCAGCGCCTGCATCGGGTGGGGCGCGTCAGCTCAGGAAGGACCCGAGCTCGTGCGCGAAGGTGTCGTAGTGCAGCTTGAGAGTCTCCAGAACGGTCTGCCCGTCAAACTCCCGCACGTCATAGGCGCAGAGCATGACCATCGGAAACCGTTTGGCGAGGGGGGAGCAATGCTGCTCCATACTGAGAAAGGCTTCCACCGACGAAAGGCTCCTCAAGGCCGCGACCGGCTCGCCCAGGAAGCGGAGCGGTCCTGGCCGCTGCCGCATGACATCGACAAAGACGCGTTCGAGGTGGGCGACGAATTCCTCGGGTGTGACGGAGCCGAAGGCGAGCATTCTCAGCAGCCCGTCGCGCACAGCAGCCTCGACGTCGATGCCCTCTCGCTGCAGCGCCCGGACGTACTGGTCTTGTGCGTCCGGCAGCGCGTACAGCACGCACGGCTGGCTGGCCCGAATGCCGTCGCGCAGGAACGGTAAACCCAGGCGAAGACGGCCGGCGTCGCTGCTGAAGTAGCTCCCCAGATGACTCCCCAGGGCGACCGCCATGCCTTCCAGGGCGATGACGCGTGGCAGCCCGGTAATGGCCGGCGACGGCCCGCCCTGGCTCGGTCCCATGAAGCGCAGCAGATCCTCCTCCTTGAACCGGCGCGCGCGGCGCCGCCCGACCCGGCTCGCCGGGAGCAGGCCGGCGTCGGACCAGCGGCGCAGCGACGCCTCGCTCGCCCGTAGAAACCGGGCGGCCTCGCGCGTGGTGAGCAACTTATCGCTCAATACGCTCTCTGTGACTGCTATGATAAGCAGTGGATGCCTGCCGTGGGTGACTACACGATCTCACAGTCATATTGGAGAGCGCAATCGGCTCCGTTGACGACGGAAACGTGGCGTACCCCTTCTGTTATACGTCGCTGTGCCTAGGAGTCCCCGGATCAATGGCCTCACCACGCGCGAGGTCGAGATTCTGCGGCTGGTCACGAGTGGCCTGACCAACCGGCAGCTAGCCGAGCAGCTTGGCGTCAGCACCCGCACCGTCGACGCCCACCTGCGATCCATCTACGCGAAGTTGGGCATCAAATCGCGGAGTGCCGCCACCCGATACGCCATCGAGAACCACCTCATCTGACCTCGGCGATGAGCCGGCGTCGTTACGCGGTTTTCTTTCGCTTTCGGGCAGCGGACGGCTTACGGGCGATCGTGAGACGCGGCCGGCGCTTGCCTGTCGTGGTTTTCTCCGATGCGGCCCTGGGGGCTACGGTCGTTATTGGGTGGTCGTGCTCGAGCTGGCCCAGCCCGGCGCTGAGCTTCTTCAGGCCAGCCTGGAGGTTGTCAACCTGGCGACGGGCAACGCCGGCGCTCCGCTTCGTCGCCCGCCGAAACCAGTCTTCGAAGGTGGCATCGGCCTGGCGCAGTACGGACTCCACCCGGTCGGCACGGTTCGCCCCGCTCACCCTGATGGAACGGCGCACCGGGGGGCGAGCTTGCGGCATCTGACCTAGAGGCGAAGCGGGCGAGGCTGGGCGAAGATCGCCGCCGGGTCATCCTTCCAGACGGCCGGCTGGACGTCGATGTACAGCTCGATCTCGTTCCCGTCCGGATCCTCGATATAGAGGCTGTGGGTGACAGTGTGATCCGCCGTGCCGACCAGACGTGCTCCGGCGGCCACCAGCTGATCGCGAGCGTCGCGCAGTTCCTCGTCCGTGTCGCCGATCTTCAAGCCGAAGTGGTACATCCCGACCCGTCGGCCCCGGGGGATGGGGGCCGCATCCTCCCCGACCGCGATCAAGAGCAACTCGTGGTGGGTCCGGCCCGAGGAGAACGCCGCAGCAGGAAAGCCGACCTCGTCCGGTGGCACGGGAATCTCCTTCCAGCCCAGCAGATCTCGATAGAAGCGGCGCGAGCGGTCGAGGTTGCGGACGTACAGCACCAGGTGTCCCAGCTCTTTGACTTGCATGTCGTTCAGAATAGTCGCGCTCGCCACGACCGGCCAAACTACGAGGGTGAGCACCGAGCGTCCCCCCGCAGACCCGCTCGAGTTCACCCTGCGCTGGTCCGTCCGGGGCTACGAGCTGGACAGTCGGGGTCACGTGAACAACGCCGTCTACCTCAGCTGGGCGGAGGAGCTCGCCACCGCCCACGCGGAGGCGGCGGGCTACGGGCGAGACTGGTCGGCTCGTCGCGGCGGTGGCTGGGTCATCCGCCGAACCGAGATCATCTATCACCAGCCGGCGGTGTACGGCGATCAGGTGGAGCTGACGGTCAAGGTGGAGCTGGTCAAAGGCGCGCGTGGCGTCCGTCGAACGACCATCCGGCGCGTCGCCGACGACAACCTGCTGGCCGATGTTCTGACCGAGTGGGTCTGGGTTCGCCTGAGTGATGGCCGCCCGACCGCGGCGCCTCGGGAGCTGGTGGACCTGGCGGCCGCGGTTACCGCGGCGACGCTGGCGAAGCGCCGAGCGCGCTGAGCTGCGCCGAAAGCCGGTCGGCAGGAGCAAAGCCGTGGTTGAAGCTCCCCAGCCGCCCATCACGGGTCAACAGCGCCGTGGACGGGGCGGTCAGGACCCTGAACGCCGCCGCGGCGGCCGGCTGCCGCGATAGATCGACGTGCAAGACGCGAAGCGCGGGGCCGTAGGTCGCCTCGATGGTTTCAATCGCCGGATGCTGGGCGGTCCGGCAGGCGGTGCAGCTCGGGGTTGAAAAGACGACCAAGGAGGGGCGGCCGTCGGGCGAGGCGCCAAGGGCGGTCCACAGACCTTCCGCCGGCGCCGTCCGCAAGCCCGAAAGGCCACGACGCGACCACCAGCGCGCGAGGATCACGGTCGCCGCGACGGCGACCGCCGCGACCGCGAGAACGACCGCGCGCTCGACCATCTCAGGCCCGGTGAAGGATGCCGCGCCGGTCCAGCTGCGCCATCACGAAGCACAGGGCGCAGAAGTCGACGCTCGCATCCAGCGCGACCATGACCGCGATCGGAAGGGTGAGCACCCAGGCCAGGACCGGATTGCCGGCTAGCAGCGACGCGGCCGCCAGCAGCCAGACGGCACCACCGATCGTCCGCGCGATCCGTCGGGTCTCGTGATCCTCGTGGACGTCGTCACGCTTGAGGATCCCGGCGGGCTCGAGGACCCGCCAGACCAGTTGCCGGACCACGTCGGCCGGCCACCACAACCGGCCGGCCAGCATGATGATGCCGGCGAGGGTCAGGAACAGCACGCCCGGGATTCCCTGCAGGATCAGGCCGGCGGCGACCAGCACAACCATGCTCCATTGGTGCGCTTTGCGCGCCGTGCGATCGTAGAGGGGTGTCTCGATGCTGTGGCATAGTTGATTCAGTCGATCGACAAACTCAACAATCCGAGATCGCCAGTCTAGTTGCCGGCCGGCCGCCCGGTCAAGCGAGAGCTCGAATCGGCTAGGTAACGGTGATCCCCAGTTGTTCCATCAGGTCGGCGGTCTCGCTCCAGTACTCCGCGATCCGCCCGTCCACATAGCGGCAGGTGTCGGTCTGGCTGAAGCGCAGGCCGGAGCCACAAACCGTGATCGACCCCCAGGTCATATCACCGGCGGCCGCGAGGTCATCGACCCGAACCTGCAGATCCGGAATCGCGTGGCGGAGCAACACGATCCGCTCCCGCAGGGCTTCCGTTCCGCCCACCAGCCGGCACGGCGAGTGGTCGACGAAGTCCGTCGTCAGCAGCTCGCCGAGGATGGCCAGGCGGCCGTCATTGAAAGCCTCCTGGACCAGGCGACGAAAGACACGCTTGTGCTCGCTGGGCGGCATCGATCCCCTCTCCGTGCCATCCTTACGTACGACTCGCGTCGCGTCAAGGGCGTTCGGCAGGCGTTCAGGCCGCCCGTGCCACCAGGATCGTTCCCGGCTCGGCGATGATCGAGCCCGCGATGCCACTCATGGCCGCCCGCCGGTGGCCCTCGTGGGCGCGCAGGAACTTCACGACACGGCCCGCGACCTCCGCCGGATCGCAGGCGTAAGGGCGCCACCGGTCTTTCGACGACGGGTCCATGCTGGCCACGAAGTTGAACTCGACGATATTGCCGTGAACCTGGTGGACCGCCTCCGCGTGGACGACATGCGAGGGCACCAGGAAGACAGGGGCACGGAACGCCGCCGTCTTGAGGTCCATGAACCCGAAGAAATACCAGAAGAACAGGTCTTCGATCAGCCGCTGTCGCTTGACGACGAATCGCTTCTGCAGCCGACTGATCCGACCGTGTTGGTAAAGGACCCGAGCCGCCTTGACCTGCATCGCGTAGCTCACGCCGAAGTGCTCCTTGAGGTGGGTTTCGAGGTCCCGCCGCTCATCGTCGGACATCGGCACCATCACTTCGAGCAGGCCCCGGCTGCAGAAGGTGAGCAGCTTGGCCACCTCCGTCTCCGTAAAGCGGCTGAACTGGACGTCGCTGAGACGGCTCACTGCGGGAACAACGACGGTAGCGTGAACGGTTTGCCCCAAATGAGAATGGAGATCACGATGCGCCGCTCCCCTGGTCTCCGCCGCCTCTGGCGCTGGATCATTCCCATCGGCGGCGGCCTGCTCTCGGCCATCGTGATCGTGATCGGCACGGCCCATGTGGCCTGGTACCTGCGGCTGGTGCTAGCGGTGATCGCCTTCCTCTACATCGGGGGACAATCGGCCGCCTACCTGTGGTCGAGCCACGCCGACCAGGGCTGATTCGGCTGCGACGACTACAATCTGACTATCGCAAAGCGTGACATCGTGCGGGTGCAAGAGCGGGAGTCGGCCGCCGATGCGGCCCTCGCCACGGTGCTCCGCCAGGCGGTCGAGACGGTCGAGAGGGCCGGGTTTCCATTCCTCGTCCTCGGCGGGCTGGCCGCGTCGCTGGTGGGGCGACCGCGCTGGACCCACGACATCGACTTCCTGGTCCGCCCGGACGACGCCCGGCAGGTCCTGGAAGCGCTTCGGGCCGCCGGCTTCACGACCGAAGAGACCGACCCGGTCTGGATCTTCAAGGCGTTCAAGGACCAGGTCATGGTCGACATCATCTTTATGGTGATGGGTGGGATCTACCTGGACGACGAGATGCGCGCGCATTCGATTGAGCGCACCTACGATGGGCTGCGTCTTCGGATCCCGAGCCCGGAAGACCAGATCGTGATCAAAGGGATCGTCCATCGCGAGGAAACCTCGCGGCACTGGTTCGATGCGCTCGCCATCCTTGGGCGGGCCGAGCTCGACTGGGAGTACCTGCTCCGTCGCGCCCGAGTCGGGGCTCGCCGGGTGCTGGCCCTGCTGATTTACGCGCAGTCGACCGACATCCTGGTGCCGTCCTGGGTGATCCGGCGCCTCTATGAGGAGGTCTACGCCGAGTGAGCGCACCGCGCGACGAATATCTCCCCGAGGCCATCCGGGAAAAGCTGATTCACGACCCGCGCGTCGCCGAGCAAGACCTGCGAGTCCGGGTCCAGGAGCATCGGGTGATGCTGGGTGGCAACGTCGCCAGTCCACAGCTGAAGCAGCGCATCACCGAGGTCGCCAAAGAGCTGCTGCCGGACTACGAGGTCGTGAACGAGACGACCGTGGTCTCCGCGGCTGAGCCCGACGGCGAGGAGCCGGTGTCGTGATCCGGATCGCGGCGGTCGGCGATCTTCACTACGGCGTCGGTTCGCTGGACATTCTCCGTCCCAGCCTGCGGCATCTACCCGACCGCGCCGACCTTCTGCTCCTCGCCGGTGACCTGACCCGCTGCGGCGGCCCGGAGGAGGTCGCGATCCTGGCCAACGAGCTGCGCGGCCTGACCATCCCGGCGGTCGCCGTCCTTGGCAACCACGACTATCACGCCGGGCGCGAGCAGGAGGTGCGCCGGGTTCTGGAGGACGCCGACGTCCGGGTGCTCGAAGGGCAGGCGACCACGCTCGATATCGACGGCGTTCGGATCGGCATCGCCGGCACCAAGGGATTTGGCGGCGGCTTTCGTGGCGCGCACGGCAGTGACTTCGGCGAACCGGAGATGAAGGCGTTCGTCGGCCACACCAAGATGCTGTCCGACCGGCTCGAGATTGCGCTGGGGGGACTCGAGGCCGACCTGCGGATCGCCCTGCTCCATTACTCCCCAATCGAGGCGACCCTCGAAGGCGAGCGGCTGGAGATCTACCCGTTCCTCGGCAGCTATTTGCTGGCGGCGGCGGTCGACAACGCCGGCGCCGACCTGGTGTTCCATGGCCACGCCCATCACGGGGAGGAGAAGGGACGCACGCCCGCTGGTGTCCCGGTGCGCAACGTCGCCCAGCCGGTGATCCGGCACGCCTACAACATCTATACGCTGGACGCCGGCCGCCAGGTTCAGCCAGCGGCCGCGGGCGGAATCAGCTAGCGCCCCTGACACCGCTCACGCCCGACTACCGCGAGGAGCCCTACTGGTGGCGCGAGGCCGCGCCCATCTCCTTGTCACCCGCCCCGCTGCCAACCGAGGTCGATGTCGTCATCGTCGGGGGCGGCTACACGGGGATGATGGCGGCGGCGAGGCTGGCCGAGCGCGGCCGGTCGGTCGCGCTGCTCGAGAAGAACGAGCTCGGTTGGGGAGCGAGCAGCCGCAACGGTGGCATGGTCCACCCGGGCTTCAAGGTCTCACCGACCACGCTGCTCAAGCGCTACCCTCGTCGAGGAGACGATAACCGCCAACCACATCGATTGCGAATACGCCCGGACCGGCCACCTCTACCTTGCTTATAAGCCGGGTCACGTCGAGCCTCTCGAGACCGAGGCCCGTCTCCTCCGCGAGGAGTTCGGCGTCAGCGCCCGCCTGCTCAACCGCGACGCACTCGCCTCAGAGATCGGTTCCCCCATCTACCATGGCGCGTTGCTCGTCGAGCGGAGTGGCGGCCTCCATCCGGCAAAGTACGTCGCCGGCCTCGTCCGCCTGGCTCGCGATCGCGGCGCCCACCTCCACGATCACACCCCGGCGACCGCCATCGAGAGCCGGCCGGGCGGCGGTTTCATCGTCGTCACCCCGGGCGGGCGCATCGATACCCGTGATGTGCTGCTGGCGACCAATGGGTACAGCGATCGACTGCTGCCGCCGCTGCGGCGCCGCGTCATCCCGATCGGCAGCTACATCATCGCCACCGAGCCGCTCGCCCCCGATCGCGCACGGAGTGCCATCCCCAAGCGGCGGATGCTGTTCGACTCCAAGAATTTCCTCTACTACTGGCGGCTGAGCACGGACAATCGGATGCTGTTCGGCGGCCGGGCGAGCTTTGCGCCCACCACCATCGCGAAGGCCCGCGACTGGCTCTACGCGGCGATGATTCGGGTCCACCCGCAGCTCGCGGGCATTGCCGTCGAGCACGCCTGGGGTGGCAACGTCGGCTTCACCTTCGATCGCCTGCCACATATCGGCCGGATGAACGGGATCGCCTATGCGCTCGGCTATTGCGGCACGGGGGTGGCGATGTCAGGCTATTTCGGGCAGCTGGCGGCCGACTGGGTCGCCGGGGCCGAGCTGCCGGATTGCTGGCGGGGCGGTTTTCCCGGCATGCCCTTCTATCGGGAGAAGCCCTGGTTCCTGCCGGTCGTCGGCCGGTACTATGCCGCGTTAGATCGGCTTTGAGGCGGCCGCCTGGCGTAGCTTGAAGCGCTGCGTCTTGCCGGTGGCGGTCTTGGGCAGCGCCTCGACGAACTCGACCCAGCGTGGACGCTTGTACTCGGCGATCTTCGAGCGGACGAAGTCCTGCAGCTCGCGAGCCAGCTCGGCGGACGGCTGCTGGCCGGCGGCGAGCACGACGTAAGCCATCGGTTTTTCCAGGTCGTCGGCGTCGCGGCGGCCGATGACGCCGGCCTCCTGGACCGCCGGGTGTTCCAGCAGCGTGTTCTCGATCTCCACCGGACTCACCCAGATGCCGCCCAGCTTCAACATGTCATCAGCCCGACCGGCGTACCAGTAGTAGCCGTCGGGGTCACGCGAGAACTTGTCCCCGGTGCGGATCCAGTGGCCTTCGATCGTGTCCTTGGTCCGTTCGTGCTTGTTCCAGTAATACGCGCAGGTGCTGTCGCCTTTGATTAGCAGGTTGCCGACCGTTCCGTCGGGCACCTCAGCGCCGGTCTCATCGACGATCCGCGCCTCGTAGCCCGGCACCAGCTCACCGGCCGCGCCGGGTCGGATGCGACCCGGCCGGTTGGAGATGAAGATGTGCAGGATCTCGGTGCTGCCGATGCCGTCGAGGATCTCCACGCCGAAGCGGTCCTTGAAGCGCTCGAAAAGGGCCTTGGGCAGTGCTTCGCCCGCTGAGACCGCCTGGCGAAGACTGGAAAGGTCGAAGTCGGCGCCCTCCCGCTTGTGCGCGAGGAGCTGACCGTAATTCGTCGGCACCGAGTAGAAGAGGGTCGGTTTGTGCCGCTCGATCTGCGCGTAGACATTCGCGGGTGTCGGCGGGCCCGGCCAGAGGATGGTCGTCGCGCCCACCGCCATCGGGAGCGTGAGGGCGTTGCCCAGGCCATAGGCAAAGAAGAGCTTGGCCACCGAAAACGTCCGATCCGCCGCGGTGATGCCGAGGATTCCCTGCCCGTAACAGACAACCGTCTGCACGATGTCGTGATGCAGGTGCACCGCTCCCTTGGGAAAACCGGTGGTCCCCGACGAGTAGAGCCAGAACGCCGCATCGTCCTTGCTGGTCGCCTCGAGCTCGAGCGTCGGCGCACCTCCGAGCAGCTGCTCGAAACCGATGCCCTCCGCCGTCGGGGCGCCATCGATGACGAGGTGTCGCAGGTAAGGAAGCTCCTGCCGTGGGATGGCGGCGAGCTGCGGCAGTAGCGGCTCGCTCACGATCGCGACCGTCGCCCGTGAGTCATTGAGCATGTAGCGATAGTCCTGGCTTTTCAGTAGCGTGTTGGTCGGGATTGGCACCGCGCCGATCTTCTGCGCCCCGAAGAAGCTGTAGGCAAAGGCGGGCGTGTCGAGCAGCAAGAGCAGCACCCGCTCCTCGCGGCGGATGCCGAGGGATCGAAGGGCGTTGGCCACCCGGTTCGAGCGCTCGGCGACCTGCCCGTAGGTAATCGAATCCTCCCCATAGAGGATGGCCGTCCGGCCGCCACGCCCTTCGCGGACATGCCGGTCGACCAGGTAGTCGGCGATGTTGAAGCGATCCGGCACACTGACGACCGGAGCCGGAGGGCGCTCAATCGTCGTCGCCATACGCCAAGTCTATTGCGAATCCCCCTCCCCCTCCGGGGGCGCTCCGGGAGTGGCTTAGCGCGCGCCCCCGCGGCGGCCGATCTCCGCCATGTGGCTGCGATCGCGGCTAACCGCCTCGCCCCCCTTCTGGCCGGCCTGGCGGGCTTCCGCGCGTGAGAACTCGTGCGCCGTGCCCTGCTTATGGGCGGCCCGGCCACCCTCGGCGGCAATCGCCCGCTGCCGCTGGTCGCTCATCCCGGCGAAGCCCCGACCGTTGCCCGCCGCGCGCCGCGAGCGGGGGACACCCGCTCGCGACTTCGACGATCTTGGCGACGAACGCCGGGCCCGGGTGGTCGACGACTTCCGGGTCCGGGTCCGCGATCGGGTCGACCTCGGCTTCGCCGAGCGCGCCTTCGTCGATCGCGAAGTGCTCGAGGACTTCTTCGCGCGCGATCGTGTGGACTTGGTCTCACCCTTCTCGCGCCGAATCTTGTTGACGGTCCGAGCCGCGACTTCCTCGGCTCGCCCCCCATACCGCCCCGACTTCTTCGCGCTCTGCTTGATGTGCTGGTATTGTCGCTCTCGCTTCGGACTGGCACCGCGTGGCATCGATTTCCTCCCGTCCCGGCAGTGTTGACGCCGCTATCCTGGTAGTGTGATCTACCGTTAATCTGATATCACTAGTGTAGCATGTCGATCTGGGTGATCGCTCTCAAGGCCCTTGTTGGCGGTCTCGCCGTGGTCAGCTTGCACTCCTTGGTCAGTCGGGTCACCCCAAGCGGTTTTCCGGATTGTTCGCGGCGGCGCCGGCCGTTGCCGTCGCCAGCCTGGCGATCACCGTCATGGCGAAAGGCACCGGGGCCGCCATCCCCTATGCCCAGGGAATGCTGATCGGCAGCGCCGGGATGTTCGCCTATTGCCTTGTCTCTCTGTTCCTCATCGAGCGGTTGCATGCGCTGGTCGGATCGATCCTTGCCTAGCTCGCCTGGTCCGCCGTCGCCGGCGGACTCTACATCGCGGTGCCGTCGACTGCCTCCTCGACCTCGACCTCGACACTCCGAGTCCGCCAGCGTTCATCGACCTGAATGACGTAGCGGACGACATACGGAGCCTCTTCGTGGGCCCGCAGGATCAATCCGGAGAGCTCGAATCGGCCGTCGGTGGCGCTCACGATGAATCGCTCCACACTCGGCGCGATCATTCCCTGCCACAGGATCCACCGCCGTTTGCCCATCGGGCGATTATCGGTAAAATCACCCGGTCGGGCAGATACCGAAGCGGTCAAACGGGACTGACTGTAGATCAGTTGGCCTAGCGCCTTCGGGGGTTCGAATCCTCCTCTGCCCAATACCAGAGCCCACATAGCTCAGGTGGTAGAGCGTCGCCTTGGTAAGGCGAAGGTCGCCGGTTCAACCCCGGCTGTGGGCTAACCCCGCCCGGCATCCGTAGCCTAGGATTGTCGATGCGGCCTCGGCCCACACGCCCCCCGTGGAGAGCCTGGGCCGCACTCTATATATGGCCGCGGCAAAGAAGACGCCCAGGAAGGCACCCAAGAGGGCGACTCGCGCGCGTCGACCCGCCGCCGCGCGGGGGCCGGATCCGCGCGAGAGCGTCATCGACGCCGGCGCCAGGGACGTCGCCGAACTGGTGGCTCAGGTCGGTCAACATGGCGGAGCCGTCGTCGGCGCGTATCGGGACCCGTTCGCGGGCCAGGCGCTGGTGCTTGCCTCGCTGCCGATCAAGAAAGTCGTCGCGACGCCATTCCAGCGCGACCTGTCGAAGACGCACGCCACTCGCCTGGCCGATGCGATCGGCGCGGCCGGGCTCTTTCTCGATCCGGTGATCGCGGTGCCCTCCGGCGACGGCTTCTGGTCACCGAACGGCCGCCATCGACTCGAGGCGGCTCGCCGCCTGGGGATGCGCTCGGTCACCGCGTTGCTCGTCCCCGACGAAAAGCTCGCCTTTCGGATTCTCGCGCTGAACACGGAGAAGGCGCACAACCTACGCGACCGCAGCCTCGAAGTGATCCGAATGGCGCGCCAGCTTGCCAAAGAGCAGCCTCGCTCGAAGGAAATCGAGCACGCCGTCACGTTCGATTCCCCGGTGTTCCTGACGCTTGGGGGTGCTTATGCGCAGCGGTCCCGCTTTGCCGGCTCCTCCTACCAGGGGGTTCTCAACAAGGTCGACCGGTTCCTGGACAGCACGCTGCCCGCCGCGCTTCGGCAACGTGAGCAGTGGGCCGTTCGGATCATGGACATCGATGACCGCGTAGCTGCCCACGTCAAGACGATGCAGGCCATGGGAATGAAGAGTCCTTACCTCCGCGCAGTGGTCGTGGCCCGCATCAACCCGGTGCGGTTCGTTCCTCCGTCCCGCAAGAAGGATGCGGCGCCCCCGATGTCGATGGCCGAGGCCTTGACGAAGATGGCGGCCAACGTTCGGAAGTTCGATCCCAAGTCGGTCCGACCCGGCGACCTGGCGCTCGTGGCGGCGATCGCACCGGCCGCCGCCGAGTAGAGCAAGTCTTCGTGTGGCGCCCCCTCGCGGCTCTTGACACCTTCGACCGCCGCCTGTTCGACCGGCTGACG
>VBGO01000459.1 GCA_005882525.1 Chloroflexota bacterium | reverse complement strand
TTCGCACCAACGCTGCCCGTCTCTTATCGCGGTGAGCCGATTGGAGAAATCGCGGTGCGCGAGAGACCCGGCCAGCCGATCACTCCAGGGGAAGGGCGACTACTCGCGGACCTTGCCGCGCAGGCGGGGCTGGTGCTGCACAACGTGCGTCTCACGGCCGAGTTGCAGGCGCGGTTGGCCGATCTCTCAGCACAGGCCGCCGAGCTCCGCGCATCGCGGCAGCGCATCCTGACGGCCCAGGAGACCGAGCGGCGCCGCCTCGGAAACGAAATCCGCGCAGGCGCCCAGCGAGAGCTGGAAGGGACCTCGAGTCAGCTCGATGAGGTGGAGCGCCTTCTCGAGGACGACGTGGCTGCCGCCGCTGCGAGACTTGACACCCTCACCGACGAGACTCAACGGACCCTGGACGGTTTACGCGAGCTGGCCCGAGGCATCTTTCCGCCGCTGCTAGCCGATAAGGGTATCGTGCCTGCGCTCCAGGCGCACACCAGAAAGACGGCGATCCCCGCCTCGATCGAGGTCGCGCCTGGCCTGGCCGACACCCGGTTCGAGCCGGGGGTCGAGGCAGCGATCTATTTCTGCTGTGTGGAGGCGTTGCGTGGCGTCGTCGGGCCGGCAACTATCCACTTGACGGCAAGCGACGGTGGGCTCGGATTCGCCATCGATGGTGCCGCGGCGCTGGACGGACGCATGCAGGGGCTGCGGGATCGGGTCGAAGCGCTCGGCGGTTCGCTCGAGGAACCCACACCGGGACGCGTGCGCGGTCGGGTGCCGCTTATGGCCGGGGTGGTGGTCGGATGAGGCGATCTGCCTTGCTGGCGGTTGGCGTTTTCGGCCTCACCGTCGCGTTGACGGTTGCGGCGTTTGGCCTTCTCCTGCTCGATCCGATTCCGATCACGACCGAGGATCGGCCCTGGTTCATTGCCCAGTTCTGCTTTGCGATCGGCTATGGGAGTTTCGGCGCCTTCCTCGCGTCCCGACGCCCCGGCAACGTCATCGGCTGGCTTTTCCAGGCCATCGGCCTGGCGAGCGCCCTTCTCGTCTTCGCGGATGAGTACGCGATCCGCGGCCAGGTGATCGCGCCGGGGTCACTTCCGCTCGCGGTTGAGGTCGACGTGATCTTGCCGTCCATCGCAGCCATCGTCTGGCCCGCCTTCATCGCGCTGATCCTTACGCTCTACCCGACGGGCCGGCCGGCCTCCAAACGCTGGTGGTCAGCGGTCTGGGCCTCCCTCGGCCTTGCAGTGTTGTATGGCCCATCGATCTTTCTTCTACCAGGCACATTGACGGCCGCCGTTCGGCAGAGTGTCAACCTCGGGGTGCCCAACCCGACCGGAATTCAATTTGGCCTCGTCCTGCATAGCATCGTGCAATCCCCGCTATTGCTGATCCCATTCGTGCTAGCCCTACTCTCGGTCGCCGACCGCTGGCGCGGAGCCCGCGGTGACGAACGCCAGCAGCTCAACTGGCTCGCCGCTGTCTGTCTCCTGATCGGCCTCGTGCTGGCGCCCTGGGGTGCGCTCCAGAGCGGCGCATCGATCCCACTATGGGTGAGCTGGGGCCTTGGATCGCTCCTTCTTTTCGGCTTCGCGTTTGGCATCCCGGCGGCGATGGTGGTGGCCATCCTGCGCTACCGGCTCTACGAAATCGACGTCGTTCTCAACCGAGCGCTGGTCTATGGCACACTCGCCGCCTTCATCACGGCGGTCTACGTCGGGATCGTGGTTGGCGTCGGCACCCTCGTTGGTTCCCGAGGTCAGACCAACCTGGCGCTGTCCATTGCGGCGACCGCCGTGATCGCCCTCGTATTTCAACCCGTCCGCGAGCGGATCGAGCGGCTGGCGAATCGTCTCGTCTATGGCCAGCGTGCGACGCCATACGAAGTGCTGGCGCAATTCTCCCATCGGGTTGCCGGCGCGTACGCAAACGAGGAGGTGTTGCCACAGCTCGCCCGCGTCCTCGGTGAGGGCACCGGTGCGGCATCGGCAAGCGTCTGGATCCGCAGCGAGCGTCGGGACATGCCAGTGGGCGTGTCAACAGCGGACCGCGTGGTCGCGGTCCGGCACCAGGGCGACGAGCTCGGGGAGCTGGCGGTGAAGAAACGCGCCGGCGAACCGCTCACCCCAGTCGAGGAGAAGCTTCTCGCAGACCTTGCCGCACAGGCCGGCCAGGTGCTTCGCAACGTGAGTCTCACAGCGGACCTGCAAGCGCGCTTGGCGCAAATCTCGACGCAGGCGGTCGATCTCCGCGAATCGCGTCAGCGCATCGTGGCGGCGCAGGATGCCGAGCGCCGCCGGCTCGAACGCAACATCCATGACGGTGCGCAGCAGCACCTGGTGGCGCTGGCCGTCAAGCTGCGGCTCACGGCGGTACTGACGAGGCGCGACGCGGAGAAGGCGCGGCCGTCGATCGCGGAGCTGCGCCAGCAGACGAGGGACGCGCTCGGGACCCTTGGGGCTCTGGCGTCCGGCCTCTTCCCGCCGGCGCTCCGGGAGGGAGGGATCGGGGCGGCCATACGATCGCAGGCGGCGCTCGGGACCGTGCCGGTCGAGGTGATCGACCACGTTACCGACCGCTACCCGGAGGAGCTCGAAAGCACGCGCGAGCATCACGGATCAGGGTCGAGCTATCCAACCTGGATGGCGGCCTGTTGTTCTCGGTGTCGGACGACGGCACCGGATTTGACCGATCGACTGCCCGCCCGGGCGCCGGGATGCAAAATATGGCTGACCGGATCGCCGCTGCGGCGGGCTCGCTCGATGTCGACTCCAGGCGAGGCGGAGGGACAACCGTTCGCGGGCGCGTTCCGACGCCGGCCGCGGTCGGGTCGTAGGGCCCCCACCCCGACCCTCCCCCGCAAGCCGGGGAGGGAGATCTTTACTCGAGCAGCCGGCCGGCGACCGGTAATTCGTCCTCGGCGACCAACGCCCGCAAGCCTGCCGGAATTCCCGGAACCGGTTCGCTCCAAACGGTCATCGGCGTATCGCGATGCTCCAGCCGGACGTAGAAGTTGCGCTGCAGGCCGGGATCGAGGCCAGGAAAGTCGGATCGGTTGTGAGCCCCCCGGCTCTCGCGCCGCTCGAGCGCGCACCGGAGTGTCGCCTCAGCGGTTCGGAGGCCCGCCCGCAGATCGAGGACGTGCGCGAGTTCGAACCAGCCTTCTTCTCCCGGGCGAATGTCGACGGTCCGCGATGCGTCCGCGATCTCGCCGAGTTTTAGCAGACCGTCCCGCATCCGTCCCTCGTCGCGGACGACGCCACCGTGCTCCCACATCAGATCGCGGACCGCGCGCTGCAGCGGACGCGCGAGCTCGCTGCCCGGCCTGATCAGGCCCTGCAACTCGTCGGCCGCCTCCTGCACCGCTGTCTTGGATCGGCGCTGGACCTCCGATTCCCGCGAATGTGCGGCTGCGGCGGCCCCGGCCCGCCTGCCGAAGATGACGGTCTCCGCCAGTGAGTTGCCCCCCAGACGGTTGGCGCCGTGCAAGCCGGAGGTGCATTCGCCGGCGGCATAGAGCCCGACCACCTCGGTGGCGTGGGTCTCGGGATCGACCGCGATGCCGCCCATCGAGTAATGCGCTGTAGGTGCCACCTCCATCGGTTGTTTCGAGATGTCGAGCATTTGATACTCGAT
>VBGO01000458.1 GCA_005882525.1 Chloroflexota bacterium | reverse complement strand
CCGCGAACGGCCTCGGTGACCAGGGTGCCGGCCATCTCTTCCGGCGTCAGCATCCCGGTCGGGTGAAACTGCACCAGCTCCATGTCCATCAGCCGGCAGCCGGCCTCCAGGGCGAGGGACATGCCCTCGCCATAGTTCTCGTCGCGCTGTGATGAGCTGCGACGCCACAGCCGGGTGTGGCCGCCGGTGGCCAGGATGACCGCGTCGGCCTCAAAGACCGTGCGATCTCCCGATACCAGGTCGAACCCATATGCGCCGAAGCAGACGCCGTCCGCGACCAACAGCCGTGGGACATATTGGTCCTCGATGACCGGGATCCCCATCTGCTGAGCCCGGCTGGCCAGGGTGTAGAGAATCGCCCGCCCGGT
>VBGO01000456.1 GCA_005882525.1 Chloroflexota bacterium | reverse complement strand
AGGTCAGCCCGTCCGCGGCCCCAATCACATCTAGGAGATCGAGCAGCCGCCCAAGGTAGCCGTTGGAAGATGGCCCCCCCGTATCAACGGGGCTTTCGCTGAGCACAAACGGATTCTACTGAGTGGCAGCCAATCCCACAAGGGGCCCGTCGCTATCCTTCACGACAAGACCTCCCATCATTACCATCCTGATGTTTTGGGGCTCGCCGAAGAGGCCGGGGTCGGTAAGGGGGTCGCCGTTCAGCATGATCAGGTCGGCGCGCTTCCCCTCCTCAACGGTCCCGATCTCGTCCTCCAGCCGCAGCAGTTCAGCATTCGTTCGGGTCGACGCTATGATGGCGGCCATCGCCCCCATTACGCGGGCGTGGCAGGCGATCTCTCGGCCGCGATCCCGATGCATCCCGGCCAGAACGTCCGATCCAGAGCCGATGCGAAGGCCCTTCTCGTAGGCCAGGCCGAGTGAGTCGTATGCTCCGGTCAGGGCCTGCCGGATCTTCCGGACATTTGGCTCGGTCCAGCCGTTGCCGGACTCGAGCCGCGAGAGCAGCTCGTAGGTGATGATGGTGGGCACCAGGAATACGTCGCCCGATTCCAGCATCTGGTCCGCAGTTTCCTCGTCAAGGAAATTACCGTGCTCGATCGACCGGACGCCCGCCTTCAGGCAGTTCTGGATCGCGCGTGGTCCGTAGGCGTGAGCCATCACATAACTCGAGACGGTGTGCGCCACATCGACTGCAGCAGCCAGCTCCTCGACGGAGTACTGGACGTGGTCGAGCTCGTCGTTCGGTGATGCAGCGCCGCCACTGGCCATGACCTTGATCTGGTCTCCACCCCGGCGGAGGACCTCACGGGCGGCGCGTCGTACCTCGGCTGGGCCGTCAGCGATAAGGCTATCTCGAGACCAGCCGGACAACCACTCAGATGACGGGCGGAACGTGCGCGGCCGGTGATCCGCGTGGCCGCCAGTTTGCGAGATGAAGGGGCCGCTGATGATGAGTCGGGGGCCGCGTATCAATCCGAGGCGCACCGCTTCCTTGAAGCCCCAGTCCAGGCCGCCGGCATCGCGCACTGTCGTGAACCCGCCGTCGAGCACATCCTCAATCTGTTTCCCGATCCGTAACGCGAGCACGGCGGGTGGCGTTTCCACCTCCTTGTGTTCGTCGAGCTCGGTACTTGCGAGATGGACATGCGCATCCAGGAGCCCCGGCATCAGAAAACGTCCGGCGCAGTCGATCACTCGGGCATCGCGAGGCATCACCGAGCCGTCGGCTTTGCCGATCCGGACGATACGGCCGTCCTCCACCTGGACCCGCATGCGCTGCTGCGGATCCCGGCCAGTGCAATCGAGCACCGTGGCCCGCTCGAAAACCAGGGTCATCCGTCGCAGGACCTCCAGACTGAAGTGGGATGAGTATGAAGCGTGACGGCTCCGGTGTCGAGGGCGAACAGCTGCCCGAAGTTGCTAGCCATTAGCTCAAAATCTATAAGACTTTGTCGCCTGACGTCCTTGGCCAACGTGCGCTCAACCGCGCGCTGCTCGAGCGGCAGCATTTACTCCGCCGCCGGAAGGCGTCGGCCGCCGACGAGATCGAGCACCTGGTCGGGATGCAAGCCCAGGTGCCGAATTCTCCGTACGTCGGCCTCTGGACCCGGGTCGAACGGTTCCGGCCAAACGAGCTGGCGAACCTGATCGAACAGCGGCAGGCGGTGCGGCTCGGCATCATGCGCAACACCATTCACCTGATGAGCGCGCGGGATTGTGTCGCGCTGCGCTCCCTCTTTTCTCCCGTCCTTCAGCGCACCCTGGAGGCGTCACCCTTCGGTCGATACCTGAATGACCTGGAGATGCGGCCTGTGATCCGCGAGGCGACCAAGCGCATGAAAGAGAGGCCGCGCACGCTTGCCGAGCTGGGCGCTCTTCTCCATCGCCGCTGGCCCGATCGCGACCCGACCTCGCTTGCCTACGCCATCCGGCATCTCGTTCCCCTGGTGCAGGTGCCACCCCGGGGCATCTGGGGCAAGAGCACAACCCATCGATTGACACGTTGATCCTTCGCTACCTTGCGGCGTTCGGTCCTGCTAGCGTGGCGGACATCGCGGCCTGGTCCGGATTGCGGGCGCTCCGGCCCGCCGTCGAGCGACTGCGCCCGCGGTTGCGCGCGTTTCGTGATGGGCGCGGCCGCGAGCTGCTCGACGTGCTGAATGGCCCTCTGCCCGATCCGGATACCCCCGCGCCACTCCGCTTCCTGCCCGAATACGACAACCTCCTGATCGGTCATCAGGACCGCACCCGCGTCATCGACCACGCCTACCGCTACGTCATCTTTGCCGGAACGCTGCTGGTCGACGGCTTCGTCCAGGCCACCTGGGCGATCAAGCGAACAGGCGATGCCGCGACGTTGACGATCGAACCGTTGCAACGTCTGACAAAGACCGACCGGATCTCGGTGGCCGAGGAGGGCGAGCGGCTGCTGGAGTTCGCCACCGGCGAAGCATCGCCGCGCGACGTGCGGATCACTGCGGTCGCGAGCTCGCCGCCACAGGCGCCGCATCTTCGCCGCTAGCCAGGTCCCTCCCCCGCTCGCGGGGAGGGGCAGGGTGGGGGCCGGTTGAGTTCCGCGGCGCGATGGGGCACAATGTCGGGGCTGTCATGAACATGGTTGACCTGGCGATCGTCGTGGTGATCGCGCTCGGTGTGTTCATCGGCTGGCGCAATGGCTTGATCGGCCCGCTCCTGGCCGAGGGGACCTTCCTCGTCAGCTACTGGATCGTTTCGACGCATCCCGGACTGGTTAGCGCCCTGGTTCCCGCCGGTGTCCCGCGACCCTATGCGACCCTGGTCCTGCCGATCGTTCTCGGTCTCGCGGTCGGCGTCGTGGGCCGCCTCTTTTTCCGCACCTTTTTCCGGCTTCCCTTCGCCCGTCAAGTCGACAAGGTGCTCGGCGCCGCCGCGAATGGCGCGCTCGCGTTCGCGATTGCCTATGTCGTGCTGCTCGGGCTGGCGAGTGCCGGCACCGTGCTCGACCCGATCACCCAGGCGGGATCTATCCAACCGAGCCAGGTGGCCGCCATGCGCATGCTGCTGGCGGAAAATCCGCAAGCGGCCAGCCTGGTGCCGGTCGGCGAGTTAGGCACGCTGGCGACGGTCGCCTCCGTCCGG
>VBGO01000457.1 GCA_005882525.1 Chloroflexota bacterium | reverse complement strand
CAGCTCGAGGACCTCGTCGGCAACTTGCGGATCGAGTTCGGGCGGCGACACCGTCGCCCCGCGCTGCCGGGCGGCATCGGCGAACCGCCGGCCGAGCGCATCAAACCAGGCATTCATCGCGAGGCCACCGTATCACTAACAGCGATTGACACGGCCGGGACCGAATGAGTAGGCTGAAGATTCAGCAGCCTGCAACGCCGTTCCTTCGGAGGAAATGGGTGCCACAGGTCACCCGTCGCGACTTCCTGAAGATCAGCGCCGCCGGGACCGGAGCAGCCGGGCTCAGTGCCCTCGGATTTGACCTGGCGCACGCCGCCCAGATTCGGCAGTCGTTCCGGATCGCGGGCGCCCGCGAGGCCCACTCGGTTTGTCCCTATTGCGCCGTCGGGTGCGCGCTGGTCGCCTATACCAAGGAGAACACCGACGGGTCTGTGTCTCTGCTCCAGATCGAGGGCAACCCGGACAGCCCCGTCAACGAAGGCCGGCTCTGCCCCAAAGGCGCTACCGCGATGCAACTCGCCACCAGCGCACGGCGAGTTGCGGACCCGCTGTATCGCGCCCCCGGCTCTGACCGCTGGCAGAAGGTCAGTTGGGACGACATGCTCAACAAGCTCGCTCAGCGAGTCAAGGAAGCGAGAGACTCGACGTTCGTCGCCAAGGACGCGACCGGCAATACGGTCAACCGCACGGAGGGGATTGCCTTCGCCGGCGGCGCCGCCTTCAGCAGCGAGGAAGGGTACTTCGCGACGAAGGTGATGCGCGGCCTCGGCCTGGTGCATCTAGAACAGCAGGCACGGGTTTGACACGGCCCCACGGTGGTCAGTTTGGCCGCCACATTCGGGAGAGGGGCTATGACGAACCACTGGCGCGATATCAAGAACACCGACCTCATCCTCATCAACGGCGCCAACCCGGCCGAGGCGCACCCGGTCGGCTTCCAGTGGTTCGTCGAGGCTAAGAACGACCCGAAGCGGGGACCCGGCTCGGGCGGCGGCGCCAAGATGGTCCACGCCGACCCGCGCTTCACCCGGACGTCCGCGCTGGCCGATATCTACGCCCGGATTCGGGTCGGCACGGACGTGGCCTACTTCGGCGGGCTCATCAATTACGTGTTGCAGAACAACCTGTTCCACGACGAGTACGTGCGCAACTACACGAATGCCTCCTTCCTGATCAAGAAGGCCTACGCGTTCACGGACGGCCTGTTCAGCGGCTATGACGCCGCCAACCGAAAGTACGACATCACGAGCTGGGGTTACCAGGTCGACGACGCGGCCACCGCCGCCGCCACGGCGGCCGGGTTGCCGACCAACGGCGCCGCGAACAGCATCGCCAAGCGCGACATGACGCTGCAGGACCCGCAGACCGTCTTCCAGCTGATGAAGCAGCATTACTCGCGCTACACCCCGGAGATGGTGTCGCGCATCACCGGGATTCCGCAGGACCAGTTCATGCGGATCGCGAAGCTGGTCGGCGAGATGGGCAAGCCCGACAAGGTGATGACGATCGTCTATGCCGTCGGGCTGACGCAGCATACGACCGGCGGTGAGCTGATCCGGGCCGGGGCGGTGCTGCAGCTCCTGCTGGGAAACATGGGCCGTCCGGGTGGCGGAATGAACGCCGAGCGTGGTCATGCCAACATCCAGGGCAACACGGATCACGCCATCTCCTGGGAGATCCTGCCGGGGTAGCCGCGAAGCGCAGCGACCCGCGTTCCTGGAATTTCTTCGGCATCAACTACAGAAACTTCATGGTCAGCCTGCTCAAAGGCTGGTATGGCGACGCGGCGAAGAAGGAGAACGAGTTCGCTTTTGACTTCATCCCGAAGCCGGCCAAGAACGCCTCCTGGATGACGATCTACGACCAGGCGCTCAAGGGAAAGATGCAGGGGCTCATCTTGAGCGGGATGACGGCCACCAGCATCGGCCCCGACTCGAACCGGGTAATGCAGGCGCTCGCCAATCTCAAGTGGCTGGTCGTCATGGATCCCTTACCCACCACGAGCTCCGAGTTCTGGCGCCGGCCGGGCGCCGACCCAAAATCGATCCAGACCGAAGTCTTCATGGTGCCCACCACCCACTGGATCGAGAAGGATGGCTCGTTCGTCAACAGCGGTCGCTGGTCACAATGGAAGGACCAGGTCATCCCGCCCGAGGGCAACGCCCGCCACGACCACTGGGTCCTGGCCGATCTCTTCGACCGGGTGAAGAAGCTCTACCAGCAGCAGGGCGGCAAGTTCCCGGATCCGATCATGGCGTTGACCGTAACGCGTTACGCCAAGCCGACTCAACCCACCTTGGACGAGATCGCGAAGGAGATCAACGGCGCCGACCTCGCCACCGGCAAGCAAATGACGAGCTTCGCCCTCCTCAAGAGCGACGGCAGCACGACCGCCGGCGACTGGATCTACACCGGCAGCTATCCGGATACAGGCAACCTGATGAAGCGCCGCAACGGCATCCAGGACCCGGCAAAGAATGACCCGACGGGCATGGGGTTCTATCCAACCTGGGCCTGGTCCTGGCCGCTGAACCGGCGGGTCCTCTACAACCGGGCATCGGCGGACCTGAACGGGAGTCCCTGGGACGCAACTCGGCCCGGCATCAAATGGGATGCCGCCCAGAAGAAGTGGGTCGGTGACGTGCCCGACTATCCGGCGACGATGGACCCGAAAGACCCCAAGTCCTGGCTCCCGTTCATCATGAACGGCGAGGGCGTCGGCCGGCTCTTCTCCACCTCGATGGTCGACGGCCCATTCCCCGAGCACTACGAGCCGATGGAGGCCCCGGTCAAGAACCCGCTCCACCCGAGCCAGTCGGAATCGCCGGTTGCCTTCCTCTATACGGGCACCGAGGGCAAATTCGGCAAGGTCACCGACAGCTTCGGCACCGCCGCCGACTATCCCTACGTCGCCACCAGCTACCGGCTCACCGAGCATGAGCACTACGTCACCCAGCACGTCCCGTTGCTGGCCGGCCTCCAGCCGTCGCCGTTTGTCGAGATTCCTGAGGACCTGGCCAAGCAGAAAGGGATCAAGACCGGCGATCGCGTCCGTGTGCGATCGAAGCGGGGCAAGATCGAGGTGCTCGCGCTGGTGACGAAGCGCCTGGGGCCAAGCCTGATCGACGGCAGGCAGGTCTTCCAGATCGGGCTCCCGATCCACTGGGGCTTCGTGGGCGTCTCAGCCGAGGCAGACCCGAACAAGGGCGCGAACTGGCTGGTCAATTCCCTGACGCCGTTCGTTGGCGACGCCAACGCGTACACACCTGAGTTCAAGGCCTTCCTCGTGAACCTGGAGAAGATCTGATGCAGGTGCTAGCAGCCGCGGTCGCTGCGAATCCGTGGCCTCTTCGTCGGGAGCGTGCGGCGGAACTCGCCGAGCGCTATCCGCATGCCGCCGAGATGCTGCGCCTCTACCAGGCCCTTACCGTCGTGCAGGAGGCGGCTTTCCTCGCATTTCCCCCTCTCCCGCTCGCGGGGGAGGGAGATACGCCACCGGTGCCCCTCGTGCGCCGGGTTGCCTCAGCTGTCGTACTTCGCCGTATCCGGCGAGGCGCTGGTCAGTGGCCCGCGATATCTCGTCTGCTCGCGGTGCGCGAACAACTGGATCATCTCCCGGATGACCTGCGCAGGGTGTGGCGAATCGAACGGGACGAAGCTCCCGATCTACCAGGAACAGGAAAGCTTTCCTCACGTCCGCGTTGACGGCTGCCAGACCTGCCGCAAATATCTGTTGACGTTCGACCTGCGCCGTGACACGCGGGCGGTGC
>VBGO01000043.1 GCA_005882525.1 Chloroflexota bacterium | reverse complement strand
CATCGGGGTCTGGGGGCCGCGCGCCCGCGACCTGCTGCAATCGATCACCGACGCCGACGTCTCGAATGAAGGCTTTCCCTTCGGCACCTGCCGCCTGATCGACCTGGGGCCGGTCCGGGCGCTCGCCTCCCGGATCTCCTACGTCGGTGAGCTTGGCTGGGAGATCTACGTCCCCTTCGAACAGGGGGCGCGCCTGTGGGATGCGATCTGGCAGGCCGGCCAGCCGTTTCGGATCGCGCCAGTCGGCATCGGCGTCTACGGCACCACCGGCCGGCTCGAGAAGTGCTACCGCGCCTACGGCAACGAGCTGGAGCAGGAGTTCAACCTGGTGGAAACGGGGCTCGCCCGGCCGCAGGTCAAGCCACAGGAGTTCATCGGCAAGGAGGCCTACCTCAAGCAGCGAGCCGGGCCGTCGGCAGTCACCCTCTGTACGCTCACAATCGACGACAACATCTCGCGATCGGGTTTCAAGCGTTTCATGATGGGCCGGGAGCCGGTCCTCTCACCGCAGGGCGAGCGGCTCGTCGATCAGCACGGGCGCGGCTCCTACGTCACCAGCGCCGGGTCGGGCCCATCCGTGGGCAGGACCATCTTGATGAGCTTCCTGCCGCCGGAGCAGGCGAAGGTTGGTACCAGGCTCGCGGTCGAATATTTCGGCGAGCGATACCCGGCGACGGTGGCGGTCGTCGGGCCGACGCCGCTGTTCGATCCGCAGAACACCCGCGTGAGGAGCTGATCCCGAGCGGCGATGAACGTCCTCACCTGCATCAAGCGCGTCCCCGCCACCGCCGGCCAGATCACCCTGACCCCGGACGGGCAGGAGATCGACACGCGTTACCTCGGATTCACGATCAGCCCGCATGAGGAGTGCGCGGTTGAGGAAGCCGTCCGCCTGATCGAGAAGCACGGTGGGACGACGATGGTCCTGACGCTGGGCCCGGAGGCGGCAACCGACCAGCTGCGTGACGCCATGGCCCTGGGCATCGAGCGGGCCATCCTGCTGGAAACTGACGGGCGCGAATGGGATCCGATCGCCACCGCCTCTGCGATCGTCGAGGCGATTGAGGCGGAGCGGGCCGCGGGCCGCGCCTACGACATCTTGATGTTCGGCAACGAGTCCGCCGACAGTGCCGGCTACCAGATCGGGGTCCGGGTCGCGCACGCGCTCGACCTTCCCTGCGTTACTGGCATCAAGGCGCTCGAGGTGGCCGGCGGCGGGGCGACGGTTCGGCGCCAGACCGAATCGGGCTGGGAGGCCGCGGAGGTGGCGTTACCCGCGGTGCTGACCGTCAAGGAGGGCATCAACCTGCCCCGCTATCCCTCGCTGCCGGGCAGGCTGAAAGCGAAGAAGAAGGAGATTCACCGAATCAAGCCGGAATGGCGGGAGAGCGGGCTTACGAAAGTGCGCCTCAAGCTGCCGGTGCAGGCCGGGCACCGCGTCGAGATGCTCGGCAAGAACGGGGACGTGGGCGCCGAGCTGGTGCAGCTGTTCCAGCGGTTGAGGTTGCTCTGAACCCGTGATCCTCGCCTTCGTCGAGCACGTTCAGGGAGCCCCGACGATGCTCTCGCTCGAGGTGCTCACCTTCGCCCGGCGGCTCGCCCAGGAGATGGCGGCGCCGCTGGAAGCCGTGGTGATCGGGCCCACCGGCGGTTCGGCCGCCGGGACCCTGAGCTCCTACGGAGTCAGCACATTGCACGTTGCTGATGACCCGCGCCTCGCGGAGTACGCGCCCGCGGCCTGGGCCCAGAGCATCGCCGAGCTTGCTGCGCACGCTCAGCCCGTGCTCGTGATCGGGACGGCGAGCGACCGTGGCGCCGAGGTCATGGCCCACCTCGCCGCGCGGATGGCGCTTCCGCTGGCGGCGAACTGCACGGAGGTGAAGCCCGGCGATCCGTTCAGCGTGACCCGCCAGCGCTGGGGCGGGAGCCTGCTCGAGGAGGCGCGCCTGAGCGGGTCGATCAAGCTCCTGACGCTGGCGCCGCACACGCTGGCCGCGGAGGCGTCGCCGACGCGCACCGAGGTAGCCACCCAGCCATGGGCGCCGGCGCTCGCGGACAAAGACTTCCGGGTGCGCATCATCCCGCAGGTCGAGGCCGACACCGGCAAGATTTCATTGGCGCAAGCTCGCGTCGTCGTCGGCGGAGGTCGCGGCGTCGGGAGTGCGGAAGGTTTCGCCTCGCTCGAGGAGCTGGCGGGCCTGCTTGGCGGCGCGGTTGGCTGCTCGCGCGCCGTCACCAGCCTCGGCTGGCGGCCGCATGCCGACCAGGTTGGGCAGACCGGGACGCGGATCGCCCCCGACCTCTATATCGCGTGCGGCATCAGCGGTGCCATCCAGCACATGGTCGGCTGCCGGGCGGCCAAGCACATTCTCGCCATCAATACCGACTCGGCCGCGCCGATCGTGGCGCAGGCGGACTACGCGGTGGTCGGCGATGTCCAGAAGGTGCTGGCCGCGGTCAACGCAGAAGTCCGACGGGTAAAGGCGGGCGAGCCGAGCCAAAGTCCCGCGTAGGACGTCGGGTCGCCGGGAGGTAGAGGTCGAGTCGCGAACGGATGGCGACGCAAGCCCCGACCGGTTAGCCTCGTCGCAGGGACATGCGCTGGGCGGGAGTTGCCGCGGCTGTCATCGCTGGCACCGTCGACGTCTTGTATCTCGGCATCGTCGGTTCGCAGGGCGCCAGCAATCCCCAATTCCTCCGGGTTCCATTCGTGGCGGCATTCATCGCCCTGATGGCGATCTGTGCCGCGCTGTCAAGCCGCGCATCGGCTGAGCGTTGGCGACCGCTCTTGCTTGGTACCTCGGCGGCAGGACTGCTTCTCCTCGGCTACTTCGCCCTCTTCTCGATCGGGCTCCTGCTGCTGCTGGCCGGAGCCCTCGCCTTGGTCGGCCTGATCGGTACGCTGAGACTCGCCTGGTTCTCGCCCGGAGAGTCGGGGAAGGCGGCCGTAGCGGCAATGGCGGCGGGCGGGGCTGTCGCGGCTGTGGTGGTTCTGCTGGCCGGCTTCGCTCTCGCCGACTTCGCGATCAGATGTCCGGCCAGGGGCGTTGAGTCCGGCAGTGGGACCGCCTTTCTGGGCGGCTCCTACGAGTACAGCTGCAACAACGGCAATCTGACGATCTCTCGCTAGCGCGAGGGCTTGCGGTGCTCCAAGGGGAGAGCTATAGTTGTTGTGCCATGAGCACCGGTTTCGTGACGCGCAACAAGGTTCAATCACTCGATCGGGCCCTCGAGATCCTGAAGCTCCTCGGAAGCGAGCCGGAGATGCGCGTGACTGACCTGGCGCGCCGGCTGGAAGTGCACAAGTCGACAGTCTTCCGCTTGCTGTCGACGCTCGAGGAGCACGGCCTGGTCGAACAGAATCCGAGCAGCGAGAAGTACCGATTGGGCTACGGCCTGGTGCGGCTGGCCGGCTCCGTCGTGGCGGAGCTGGACCTGGCCCGCGCGTCCCGCCCGGTTCTGGAGGAGCTCGCCCGCCGGAGCGGCGAAACGGTCAACCTCGCCATCCTCCAGGGAAATCAGGTCGTGAACATCGACCAGATCGCGGCGCCCAACCTGGTCGTCAACGTCAACTGGGTCGGCAAGCAGACGCCGCTGCATGCCACCTCCAACGGCAAGGTGCTGCTCGCTTACCTTCCGGATGAGGAGCGTCACCGACTCCTAGCGCAGAGTTTGCCGCGACTCACCCCGCGGACCATCACCGACGTGCGCACTCTGGAGAAGCAATTGCGACGGGTGCTCAAGGACGGCTACGCCTTCACGCTCGAAGAGCTGGAGGTCGGCTTGAATGCCGTGGCCGCCCCGGTGCGCGCCGCCGACGGCCGGGTCCAGGCCGCCGTTAGCGTCGCCGGTCCTGCATACCGAGTCAGCCCGCAACGATTGACCGAGCTGGGCGAGATGACCCGCGAGGCGGGCGAGGCGATCTCACGACGACTGGGCTACATCCCGGGAGGAGGCAAGGCATGAGTCGCGAAGAGGAGATTCGGCAGGAACTGTTCGATCACACGCTCAACGGCCACGCGCCCGAGGTCAAAGCCCTGACCGAGGAGGGGCTGAAGCTCGGCATGGACCCGATGGACATCCTGTTCAAGGCACTCATCCCCTCGCTGGAAGAAGTCGGACGGCGCTTCGAGAAAGGTGACTTCTTCGTCCCCGAGATGCTGATCGCCGCCCGGGCGATGCAGGGGGCACTGGTCATCCTCCGGCCGCTGATCGCCGAGACCGGCGCCAAGCCGATCGGAAAGGTGGTGATCGGCACCGTCAAGGGCGACATCCATGACATCGGCAAGAACCTGGTCATCATCATGCTGGAGGGGGCGGGCTTCGAGGTCGTCGACCTGGGGGTTAACTGCCCACCGGAGAAGTTCGTCGAGGCCGTGCGGACCAACGCGCCGCACATCGTCGGGTTCTCCGCCTTCCTCACCACGACGATGCCGATGTTCAAGGTCAATATCCAGGCCCTGGAGAAGGCCGGCCTGCGGGACAAGGTCAGCGTCATGGTCGGCGGGGCGCCGGTCACGGAGGAGTACGCCAAGCTCGCGGGCGCGGACCATTACTCACCCGATGCGTCGATCGCCACCCGCATGGCCAAGCAGATCGTGGGCGCGGCGCAGGCGGCCGAGAATGCGGCGCTCACCCAGGCCGTCGAGCTCATCGATAAGACGCTGAAAAAAGGCTAGGACGATGCGCGTTCTCGAGCGTTTGGTGCTCGCCGTCGAGAAGCCGCTGAAGGAAGCGGTCTGGGACTGCCGCATGTGCGGCCAGTGCATCCTGCACTCGACGGGCCTGAGCTGCCCGATGCGCTGCCCGAAAAATCTGCGCAACGGGCCATGCGGTGGGGTGCGCGCGAACGGCAATTGCGAAGTTTTTCCGGACACGCGCTGCGTCTGGGTCGAGGCCTGGGAAGGGTCGCGACGGCTGCCCGTCTTCAAGGATCACATCCAGCATCTGCAGAAACCGATGGACTGGCAGCTGCAGGGCACCTCCTCGTGGATCAACCTCGTCAACGGCCGTGACCAGGTCACGCCCAGGGGCTGGGAGAGCGGTGGCCACCGTTAGCCGGCTTGCCAGCCTGTTGCGCGATGGCCGTTTCGTGGTCACGGCCGAGCTCTCCTCGAGCAACAGCGCGGATCCCGACGCTACCTGGCGACGGGCAGAGGTGCTGCGCGGCTCAGTCGATGCCATCAATTGCACCGATAACACCGGCGCCCATGTGCATATGTCGTCGCTGGCGGCATCCCACCTGCTGGTGGAGAAGGGGCTCGAGCCCGTCATGCAACTGACCGTGAGGGACCGCAACCGGCTGGCGTTGCAGGCCGACCTACTCGGGGCGGCCGCCCTTGGGATCCACAACATCCTGCTGATGAGCGGCGATGATGTCACCGCCGGCGACCATCCGGAGGCCCGCCGGATCTATGACATCGACTCGATGCAACTGGTCGAGGTTGCCGCCGCCATGCGCGATCGCGGTACCTACCTGAGCGGGCGGAAGCTGGAGCAGGCGCCCGCCTTTTTCATCGGCGCCGTCGAGAACCCGTTCGCACCGCCGCTCGAGTTCCGGCCGCTCCGGCTGCAAAAGAAAGTGCAGGCCGGTGCGGACTTCATTCAGACCCAGCTGGTCTTTGACGTACCACTCTTCGCGCGGTTCATGGCGATGGCCGTGGATCTCGGCCTACCGGACAAGGTCTTCATCATTCCCTCGATCGGGATCCCGCGCTCCGCCCGCGGTGCCCACTTCATGCGCGAGAAAGTCCCGGGGCTGCATGTGCCGGACGCGCTCGTGGCCCGGCTCGAAAAGACGCCGCCGGGGCGGCAAGCCGAGGAAGGCATCCAGATTGCGGTCGAGCTGGTCAACGCGGTGCGCGAGATCCCGGGGGTGGCCGGCGTCCATCTGATCGGCATCAAATGGGAGGAGGGCGTGGTCCAGGTGGCGGATGCTGCCGGGCTGCTGCCTCGGCCCACGCTCAGCCCGATCGCGACCGTCGGCGGGAGCCGCTGAATGGAGACCATCCTCCGGTCCCGCTCCCGCGAGGTGGTCATATCCGGTGATCGGCCGTTCGTCATGATCGGGGAGCGGATCAATCCCACCGGACGCAAGGTGCTCGCCGCGGAGATGAGAGCGGGCGTGATGGATCGGGTGAAGGCGGACGCCATCGCCCAGGTGGCGGCCGGTGCGCAGATGCTCGACGTCAACGCCGGCGTGCCCATGGTGGACGAGCCGGCGCTGCTGGTGGCGACGATCAAGGCGGTCAGCGAGGTCACCGATGTTCCGATTTGCATCGACTCCTCCGTGATCGAGGCGCTGGAAGCCGCGCTCGCCGCCTATGAGGGCAAGGCGCTGGTCAACTCCGTGACCGCCGAGGACGAGCGCATGGACCGGATCCTGCCGGTCGTCAAGAAGTACGGGGCCGCCGTGATCGGCATGAGCAACGACGAGACCGGCATCACGATGGTGCCGCAGGAGCGGGTGGAGATTGCCCGTCGCATCATCGACCGGGCCGCCTATTACGGGATTCCCGCGGCGGACGTCATCATCGACCCGATCGCGATGACCGTTGCCGCCGATCCACAGGCGGGGCTGATCACGCTCGAGACGATGCGATTGATCAAGGAGCAGCTGGGCAACAACATGACTTGCGGCGCCTCCAACGTTTCCTTCGGCCTTCCCGACCGGCACATTCTCAATGCGGCCTTCTTCTCGGTCGCGATGCATGCCGGGTTGACCTGCGCCATCACCAACCCGCTGGTACCGGAGGTCCGCAAAGCCGTCCAGGCTTCCGACCTGCTCCTGGGTCACGACGAGTACGCCATGCGCTGGATCTCAGCGTTTCGCGCCGACCAGAAGAAGGCGGTGGCGGCCTCGTGATCCAGAAGAAACTCGAGGTCGTCTACCAGCCGTTCGATAAGGCCACCCGGGTGCCGCCGGGGACCACCCTGTTCAGTGCCGCCCACTGGATCGGCCTGCCGATCGACTCCACCTGCGGCGGGCGTGGCACCTGCGGCAAGTGCAAGGTCCAGGTGTTGCAGGGTGGCGCCGAGATCACCATCGCGGACCGGAAGCAGCTGCGCGCCGACGAGCTCGAGGCCGGCTGGCGGCTTTCTTGCCAGGCGAAGGTCTACGACGACACGACGGTGAACGTGCCGGCGCTGCTGCGAGTCCCCAAGGCGGCGACGATGGGCGTCAACAGGCTGGTACTGCTCGATCCCAACGTCCGCAAGGTTTTCGTCGAACTCACCGAGCCCAGCCTGGAAGACCAGCGCAGCGACATCGAACGCTTGCGCGATGCGCTGACTGCCGAGGGCTTCGACATGAAGGCCGATCTCCAAAGTCTCCGGGCCCTCCCCGCCACGCTTCGCGCCGCTGAGTTCAAGGTGACAGCGGTGCTCGGTGGCGACCAGCTGATTACGGTCGAAGCCGGCGATACCCGCGATCAGAGCTATGGCATCGCCTTCGACCTTGGCACCACAACCGTCGTCGGCACGCTGATGAACCTGCGTACCGGGATGGCCGAGGCGGTTCGCTCGACGCTCAATGGCCAGGCGCCGTTTGGCGCCGACGTGATTTCGCGCATCAGTCACGGCATGCAGGGCGACGCGGCCAAAGCCGAGCTTCGCGAGGCGGTGCTGGCAACCATGAACGGCATCCTCGCCGAGCTCTATGAGGCGGCCGGTGTCGGCGGGGACCGTGTCTACGAGATGGTCATCGTCGGCAACGCGACGATGCTGCACCTTCTGCTCGGCATCGATGCCACCCCGATTTCGATGATGCCGTTCACGCCCGCCTTCCGCGATCCGCTCTACCTCCCCGCCCGCCAGGTCGGTCTCGACATCCACCCCGGTGGTTTCGTCCAGACGTTGCCGGTGATTGGCGCCTACGTGGGCGCCGATATCGTGGCGGGGGTGGTCGCGACCGGGCTCGCCCGTGAGGACAAGCTACGCGTCTTTGTCGACGTCGGCACCAACGGCGAGATCGTGCTCGGCTCGGTCAAGCGCGTGCTCTGCACCGCCGCCCCCGCCGGGCCGGCGTTCGAAGGCAGCCAGATTCGCTGCGGCATGCGCGCGACCGACGGTGCCATCGAGGGCGTGACCTTGAGCGACCACGTCGAGCTCCAGGTGATCGGCGGCGACATCGCGCCGAAAGGGATCTGCGGCTCCGGGCTGGTCGACACCGTCGCGCAGCTCCGCCTGGTGGGCCTGCTCGATGCCAGCGGCAAGATGCGCAGCCGGGAGGAAGTTCCCGAGCACCCCCTCTCGGATCGGCTGATCGCCATCGACGGCGTGCGTGCCTTTCTCCTGGCCGAGAACGTCTACCTGAGCCAGCGAGACGTCCGCGAGCTGCAGTTCGGCAAGGGCTCGATCGCCACCGGCATCAAGGTGCTGATGGACGTGATGGGGGTCAAGACGACTGACCTGGACGAGGTCCTGCTGGGCGGGTCGTTCGGTTCCTACCTGAACCCGGAGAGCGCGAAGATCATCGGCCTGGTGCCGCCGGTGGACGTCGATCGCATCCTCTCGGTGG